>JBKPDM010000283.1:0-2688 GCA_046727895.1 Pseudomonadota bacterium
CGGCCGCGACGCGCCCCTCGCGCGCGATGGCCGGCCCTTCCCGCTCGTCGTCTTCGGGCACGCCCTCGGGAGCTACAATACCCAGTCGACATTTCTCACCACGCACCTGGCGAGTCACGGTTACATCGTGGCGGCCCCCGCCTTCCCGCTCTCCAGCGTCGGCGCGCCGGGCGGGTCGACGGTCGCGGACGTCGCGGCACAGGCCGGAGACGTCACCTTCGTCATCGACTCGTTCCTGCGCTTCGCCGGCGACGCGCAGAACCGCTTCGCGGGCGGCGTAGACGCGAAAAGGATCGGACTCACCGGACACTCCGGGGGCGCGCTGACGACCCTCGTCACCACGTATGACGCCCACCTGCGCGAGCCACGGATCAAGGCCGCGGTGCCGTTCGCACCGCCTGCGTGCTTCCTCCAACCCGGGTACTACGACGCTCCCAGCGTGCCGCTCCTGATCGTCCAGGGCGACGAGGATCTTCTCGTCGATCCCGCCGGCGACGCCGGCGCCGCGTATGCGCGCGCCCGGCCACCCAAGATGTTCCTTCTGGTGCACGGGGGGACGCACATCGGCTTCGCCGACGTCGGTGTCACGCTCACCGACGGCGTCGTCTGCTCCATCTTTCCCGATCGGACGGACCTCGATGCCCAGCTCGCCGCGCTCCTCGCGAGGCTCGGGGGCGCCGCTGACCACGTCGGTTTCGACGGCTGCCCGAGCGACTACTGCATGGGCGACGGGACGCGCGTCGGTGGCAAGCGCCAGCAGCAGATCGGGAAGGAAGCTGCGCTGGCGTTCTTCGAGGAGGTGCTGCGCGGCGATGCGACGGCCCGTCGCTATCTCGCAACGCTGGCGGCGAGCAATCCGGACGTGACCCTCAACGTCGCACGCTGAGTCTTCGGCCAACGGGCCGCCTCCGGACGTGGGCGCGACCAGCGCGCGCGACCCTACTCAAATTTGCGAGAGCGGGTTGAACCGGCGACGCCCAGCTGCGGCACCTCGGCCCAGCCTCCCGGCAGGACGACCCGATGTCTCGCGACGTTCTCGTTGACGTCCGGCGCACGTCACGCCGGCCCCGTACCGGCCTGGCGGCCCGAGCATTTCGCTGGGCGGCAGCAGCAAGCGGGCCGCCCGCCGCGCGGCCCGCATCGCCGACGGCTTCCTAGCGTCGGTGCCGGAAGTATGGGAGTTCTACCGGGACGAGGTCCAGCAGCTCGGCCGTCGCGACCCCGGCGCCAGCCCGATCGGACAGAACCGGGTCGTCGTGCTCGCCGAGGACCCCGTAAAGGGTTGGGAGCAGATGGCTCCGTTCTTCCTGCACGAGACCAACTCCTACGGCATCTGGCAGGCCCAGGACGATGTCGCCTCCCCCGTACCGCAAGACGAGAGCCACTCCCCGATTCGCGATGTCGTCATCGATTTGTAAGCCTGACCGGGATTCGATTTCCGACTGAAGGACCGTCACAACCAACCGCCGGGGGCCTCTGGCTGCAAGTGGAGGATCAGGGCGCCGCATATCATACCGAAGCCGAGGCGCGGCGCGACGAACGCACTCAGCATGGCAGTCGTGAAAATCGCAAGGACAACGAGTGATCGGCGCCTCGCCATGCGCCGTGTACGCTTGGACACTTGCGTGGCATCCGCGCGAGCCAATACTTTGCGCTCGAAGACGTTGTATGCAAGGTCGATGTACAGGAACAGCCCTGCGTAAAACGCCACGGGGACGACGCAAGCCGGGTGCGCGCAATCCATGCCGTCGCAAAGGGCAGGAGCGACACCATGAAGAGATGGACGAAGTTGATCCATATCAATCCCAGCGTCGGAGGACCCACGAACCGCATGAGGTAATGGTGGTTGATCCAAATGATGGCGATGAACAGGTAGCTCACCGCATAGCTGATGGCCGTGGGCCATAGAGGCCAGAGAGCCGAGAATGCCGGCTGATCTGGTGCCCTGAGCTCCAGTACCATGACGGTCACGATCACCGCGAAGACCGCGTCCGAATATGCAGCCAGCCGATGCGCGGTATCCTTTTCTTCACGCATAGCGCCCTCCTTAGAGTGAGCAAGACGTCGAGGTCACAACAGCGAAAGGATTTCCCATGGGCACCGTCACGTACCGGAAGGTGGATGTCGACGGCATCAGAATTTTCTACCGCGAGGCTGGGCCGAAGGACGCGTCAACGATCCTCCTGTTGCACGGCTTTCCCACCGCCGGCCACATGTTCCGCGATCTCATCCCGCAACTCGCGCACCGGTTTCGCCTCGTCGCTCCCGACCTGCCGGCGTTCGGGCAGTCCGACATGCCGGCGCGCGGCGCCTTCACCTACACGTTCGAGAATATCGCGAACGTCATCTATCGCTTCACCGAGGTGATCGGTCTCAGTCGTTTCGCGATCTACGTCTTCGACTATGGCGCACCTGTTGGCTTCCGCCTCGCCGTTCGGCATCCGGATCGCCTCACTGCAATCATTTCCCAGAACGGCAACGCCTATGAGGAAGGGCTGAGCGACGGCTGGAATCCCATTCGGGCCTATTGGCGAGAACCGTCGCCGGCCAACCGAGAGGCGCTCCGCAGCTTCCTCGCGCCCGACACCACGCGCTGGCAGTACACGCACGGTGTGCCTGACGTGACCGCGGTTTCTCCGGACGGCTATTCGCTCGACAACTTCTATTTGGCCCGCCCCGGCGCCGACG
>JBKPDM010000284.1:0-4228 GCA_046727895.1 Pseudomonadota bacterium
TGCGGTTGCGGATGTTGGCGGTGAAGAACTCGAGAAAACGCCGACGGGCGTCCGCGCCGGCAGCGGCGACCTGCGCCGGGATCAGGGCGTGGGGTCCGGGGACGGCGAGCGGATTGTCCATGAAATTAGTGTAGCAGATGTCCGGGGCCAATGCAATCCCATAAAGGACGTTATGGGATTGGAAAGCCCACCCGGAGGAGGTGCCCTTCCGAACTCCGTCATCTTCCCGACCGGTTCTACGCGACGGGTCACACCGCCGGTGGCGCCTGGATCAGCTCCAGCCCCTGGCGCGCCACCGCCGCCGACCGCTCCTCGCCGCCAGCGACCTGCACGGTCGGGAAGGCGATCTTGATGTCGTTGGCGTCGAACGCCTTCTTGATCATCGCGTAGGCCCGCCGCCGAATCACGAACTGCTCGCCGGGCCGGGTCATCATCTTCATGCTGATCTGGATCGCGAAGTCGCCGAACGCCTCCACGCCCTGCATCTTCAAGGCCTGGATGATGTGCGGCGCGAACTCGGGGTCCTGCGCGAGCTCCTTGCCGATCTGCTTGATCAGCGTCTTCACCTTGTCGAGATCGGTGTCGTAGGTGACGCCCACCTGCAGCTTTTCGATCACCCAGTCGCGGCTCATGTTCTGAATCGCGCCGAGCTCGCCGAACGGCACCGTGTAGATGGGCCCACGTTGGTGCCGGAGCTTGACCGAGCGCAGGCTGAAGGACTCGACTGTGCCCTTGTAACTCCCGCTCTGAATGTACTCGCCGACCCGAAAAGCGTCGTCGAGCAGATAGAACATCCCGCTGATGATGTCCTTGACTACCGTCTGCGCCCCGAAGCCGATGGCGACGCCGACCACCCCCGCACCGGCGATCAGCGGCCCGATCTCCACGCCGAGCGCCGAGAGAGCCATCATCGCCGCCATGGCGAGCAGGGTGACGAACAGGATGTTGCGCAGGATTGGCAGCAAGGTGCGCGTCCGGGCACGTCGCCGCGCATCCTCGGTATTCGGTTCGCCGAGGTTCTGCGCCTCTGCGAGCTTGCGATCGATCACGGTCTTCATGACATGCCACGCGAAGTCGGCGAGCAGCACGATCACGGTCGCGGTCAAGGCTCCGCGCACGAGACGGGTGAACAGGGTGTCGCTGGCGGTCAGCGCCACCAGGTCGATCTGCCAGGCGTACGCCAACAGAAGCGCAGCGCCGATGATGAGCGCGGCGCGCAGGCCGCGCTCGAGGCAGACCGCGCGCACGCTCGGCGGCCCGGTATCAGCATCCACGCCGGGGGGGCGCAGGATGTGGTTGACCGAGCGCTGACTCCCGGCCATGGCGAGAGGCAGGGCGACCGCGACCACGGCGAGCCAGAAGGCCGGTATGGCGCCCGCCACCCAGAGCAGCCATAACAGCACGAAATAGGCCGAGAGCAGCCCGTTCCGGGCGCCGCGGCCGAGCCTTCGCTGCCCGGCAGGCGGCGTTGTATCATCGAGCACGGCGCGTGGTCGGCGCCAGACCATCTCGAGCCCGATCCCGAGCAGGCCCAGCCCCAGCAGATACGCGACCAGGTGTCGGGCGTCGAGTGAGAAGCCCAGGATGCTGAGCAGCGCGACCGTGACCCAGCCGAAGGCGAACCAGCCGACCAGCACGCCCAGCCGTCGTTGCCAGAAGCGCGCGGCCTCCGTGCTCATCGGGACGATCCGGAAGCGCTCGACGTCGGTGCCACCTGGCGACAGGAGGAGACGGCCGATCACCAGGGCGAGGCGCAGAGCGAGGAAGGCGAGCAGGTAGCCGAGCACGATCTCCCGAAGCAAAGGCGGCCACTCGAACGGCAGGAACGCGCCGACGCTGCCGAGCGCGAATGCGGCCACGAGCCCCGCGCCGAACGCGAGCCGCATCGCGAGCGCGCGCAGCCGATCGCCTACGGTCTCAAGCGGCAGCTCGTTGATCCGCTGGCGCGTCCCCGCGGTCACCCGCCAGAACAGCCATTCGGCGCCGAAGCCCAACGCGACGAACCCGGCCAGGAGCAGCAGGACACGCGCCAGGCCGTGTGACTGGAGGTCCGCGGCGAGGGTGACCTTGGCCTGCTGGAAATCGCCGGGCAGCATCGGGAACGCCGCGGCGAGCGAAGCGAAGTGCTGCCGGATCGCGGCCACGGGCGCGGCAAAATGGCCTTCGATCCTCGCCTTCTCGGATTCGGAGGGTGCGGCCGCCACCGCGGCGGCTCTCGCGGTGCGCTGCGCCTCAAGCCAGTCGCGCACCGCCGGATCGCCGAGCAGCTCGATAAACTGCTGAACCTGCGCCGGCGGGGCCGCGCTCGCGGTCGGCGCCGGGCTCTGCGCCAGGGCGGGCTCTGCGATCAGCGCTGTGAGCAGAGCCAGCGGGACGCCAAACCGCCGGAACCGCCTCAATAGCGGTCGAATGCTGCCGACCGCCTGCTGCTTGACCGACGCCATGACCCCCTCCCACCACGCGCCGCGCTGATCGAGATCACCTCGCGGCGAGCGCCGGCTCGTCGATCTAGATCACCGGATCAGCGCAGCCCCCCACGTATATTGCAAGGACACACCCTTGACGACCGTCCGATGCTCCTCCGCTCGGCCGACCGCTTCTGGCTCAAGCCCGACTTCCGGTTCAGCGGCATCGGTTTCCGGGTTGCCAGGACGCTCCGCTGAAAGCGGAGCTTGCTCCTTGAACCATCACCCCTATACCCCTTGTGATCTGGGCGAAGCCCCAGCTTTTCCAGGCATTTTTTTGCCCGAGGCGCCCTGCAACTGACGTTATGGGATGGGAAAGGCTCGCTCGGAGGAGGTGTCCCCCCACCCCCATCTTCCCGGGTTCCGGGTTCGGCTTGGCTCCGGCGAGCGAGAGGTGAGCCGGCAACTCCGCATGCGGCGCGCGATGTTGTCGAGGCACCGCCCAAATCGGCTGAAGCCGAGCGGCGCCAGCTGACGGTGCTGTTCTGTGATTTGGTCGGCTCGACCGAGCTCGCGGCGCGGCTTGATCCCGAGGATATGGGCCGGGTATCTGAACTAAACCCGAAAGCCATTCCCTCGCCTCGCTAAACCAGGAGATCCCCATGTCACTGACCATCAAGTTCGCGAAAGCCGGCGGACCAGAAGTCCTCGAATTCGTCGAGACGGAGGTTCCGGCTCCGGGTCCGACCGAGGTCCGCATGAAGGTCAAGGCGATCGGCATCAACCGCGCCGAGTCGATGTGGCGCCAGGACGACTACATCGAACCCGTGAAATCCCCGGCGGGCCTCGGCTACGAGGCTGCCGGCATCGTCGATGCCGTCGGCAAGGACGTCACCGAGGTCGCGGTGGGCGACGAGGTCGATGTGATCCCGTCCTTCTCGATGAACGACTACGCCACCTATGGCGAGGTCATCATCGTGCCGGCCTCTGCCGTGGTGAAGCAGCCGAAATCGCTGTCCTTCACCGAGGCCGCATCGGTCTGGATGATGTTCGTGACCGCCTACGGCGCGCTCATCGAAGACGCCAAGGTGACCGAGGGCGACTTCGTCCTCATTCCGGGGGCCTCCAGCAGCGTGGGACTGGCGGCAATCCAACTGGCCAATTACGCCGGGGCGACGTCCATCGCGCTGACGCGAACGTCGGAGAAAAGACAGCAGCTGCTGGGCGCGGGCGCGGCGCACGTGATCGCGACTGCAGAGGTCGACATGGTGCAGGAAGTGATGCGGATCACCGACGGCAAGGGTGCCCGCGTCGCCTTCGACCCGGTCGGCGGCCCAAACTTCCCGAAGTTGATCTCTGCGCTGACCAAACAGGGCATCGTCTACCTCTACGGCGCGCTCAGCGAGGGCGTCACCCCCCTGCCGGTGCTGGAGATGATCGCCAAGATGCCGACCATCAAGGCCCACAACATCTGGCTGACGAGCGGCGACGAGACCCGTCGAAAGGCTGCGGTGGAATTCGTCCTTAAGGGCCTCGAGAGCGGCGCGCTCAAGCCTGTCATCGATCGTACGTTCAAGTTCGAGGAGATGGCCGAAGTGCATCGTTACTTGGAGACCAACCGCCAGTTCGGGAAGATCGTCGCCACCCTTTGAGAGTGGGCATGAGCCGGCGCCGGGCGTGCAAACACCTCGACCTGGTCGACCCGCCATGATGACATCGGGGCCGACGGCCACGGCGAGATCGCCTTCGGGGCCATGCCAGGGCGGCCTCGAGATCGAATACTCCCGGTCCATGGTCTTCTTCACCTGGGCCGGGTTCCATCC
>JBKPDM010000285.1:0-5599 GCA_046727895.1 Pseudomonadota bacterium
GAGTACGGCATACCCGGACCTGCACACCGTGTCGCCGCGGCCCCAGCTGAGCTACACCGTCCAACAGCGGCGCGCCATCGTCGATGGTCTGGTCGCCGATCGGCAGAATGCCCTCTACACCGATCAGGTGATCCGCTACCGCGCGGGGCTGAGCACGCTACCTCCACCGCCGCAGCCGCCGTCCGTGACCGCCGCGGTCGAGCCGTCGCCCGAAGCGGCCGGCGCGACGGAGGCGACGGTGCCGGAGGCCAAGGCCGGGCAGACCGGTTCCGGCGCCGGCGGCCAGGCGCAGAACGGTGGCCAATCTCCTCAGAGCGAGACCGCAAAGGGTTCGCTCAGCGAGTTTGTCGACAGGCTTGCTCGCCAGAGCGCGCCATCGGGGCCTGATACCTCCGCGCAGGGGGCGACCTCTGGTGGTTCGCAAGGCTCCGGCGCCGGATCCGAGGGCGCGAGTTCCAAGTCATCCGGGTGGTTCGGCTGGTTCCGCAACCTGTTCCAGGGCCGCGATGGCCAGCCGGCCGGTTCGACTGCCGCGGCGGGATCGGCTGCGCCGATGGCGGCGGCGGACGGCGCGGTCGACCCGGCAAAGGTGGCGGCGGTGCGGCCGGCCATGGCTGCGGATCGACTGGTCGGTGAAGGCGACCGGTCCGCCGCGGCGGCCCCCGAGCCGCAAGCAGCGTCACGGTCCGCCCGACCAGCCGAGCCGGTCGAGACCCTGCCCGCGGCCGGCAACGCGCCGGTCGTCGTCGCAGAGACGGCGGGTCCGACGGAACCCCCGACGATCCCCTCGGCTGGCCCGCCCGCACCAGGCCCGGCGCCGCCCCGCCCCGACCCCGGCGGCGTCGGCATCGAGGTCGGCGAGGGCGCGGTCGCGGTGCACGTGACGCGGCCGGTGGCACGTGCCTCTCCGACGTTCATGCTGGGTCTCTTTCAGCCCGGATCGGCCGCCCTGCCGCCTCAGACCGACCTCCGGCTCGAGCAGGCAGTGGCGGCGGCGAAGGCGCGCGGCGCGCGGATCCGGATCGAAGGTGAGGCCGATGACCCGGCGCTTGCCCTCGATCGGGCCCGGGCGGTCGGCCTCGCCTTGGTGCGGCTCGGCGCGCCCGCGGGCGACCTCGAGATGACGCTCGCCCGCAAGGCGACCGGTGATCAGGCGCGGCTGATTCTCGCGCCAACGGTGTCGCCCTGAAGCGACATCTCGCCCCGCCGCCGCCTCGTTTGTGCTACACCCTGACTCGGATCGGTCGCAGTCGAGGCAGAAGGCGATGAGGGAGCCCCAGTTCCACCGGATCCGGCGTCTGCCGCCCTACGTGTTCAGCGAGGTCAACGCGATGAAGGCGGCCGCGCGCGCGGCCGGGCGCGACATCATCGATCTCGGCATGGGCAATCCGGACAGCCCGACGCCGCGGCCGATCGTCGATAAGCTGATCGAGGCGGTGCAGAACCCGCGCACGCATCGCTATTCGACCTCGCGCGGCATTCCCGGGTTGCGGCGCGCGCACGCCGCCTACTACGAGCGCCGCTTCGGCGTCCGGCTTAAGCCCGAGAGCGAGATCGTGGTCACCCTCGGCTCCAAGGAGGGCCTCGCCAATCTCGCCCAGGCGATCACCGCCCCCGGCGACGTCATCCTGGTGCCCAATCCGAGCTACCCGATCCATCCGTACGGCTTCATCATCGCGGGCGCGGCGATCCGCCACGTCCCGATCATGCCGATCACGAATTTACTGACGGAGCTGGCGCGCGCCACCGAGCACTCGGTGCCGCCGCCGACCGCGATCGTGCTCAACTTTCCCTCAAACCCGACGGCGCAGATCGTCGACTTCGACTTCTACCGGGAGATCGTCGCGTTCGCGCGCCGGCACGAGATCTTCATCCTGTCCGATCTCGCTTACGCCGAGATTTTCTTCGAGACGCCGCCGCCATCGATCCTTCAGGTGCCCGGCGCCAAGGACCTCGCGGTCGAGTTCACCTCGATGAGCAAGACCTACAGCATGCCCGGCTGGCGGATCGGCTTCGCCGCCGGCAACCCGAGCCTGATCGGCGCGCTCGCGCGGATCAAATCGTACCTCGACTACGGCGCCTTCACGCCGATCCAGGTGGCGGCGACCGCCGCGCTGAACGGTTGCCAGGACTGCGTCGAGGAGGTCCGGACCCGCTACCGCGAGCGCCGCGACGTACTGATCGAGGGTCTGGCGAGTGCCGGCTGGCCGGTGCCGGCGCCCCCGGCGACGATGTTCGTCTGGGCGCCGATCCCCGAACCCTGGCGCGCTCTCGGCTCACTCGCCTTCAGCAAGCTGCTGCTCGAGGAAGCCAAGGTCGCGGTCTCGCCGGGCATCGGCTTTGGCGAATATGGCGAAGGGTGCGTCCGCCTCGCCCTGGTCGAGAACCGGCAGCGGATCCGCCAGGCGGTGCGCAGCATCAAGTCGTTCCTCGGCCGGCGTGCGGTCGAGCGGGCGCGGGCTGTGGCCTGAGCTGATGCCGGAACCGCTCCGCCTCGGCATCGCCGGCCTCGGTACGGTCGGCGCCGCCGTCCTGAAACTGCTCGAGCAGAACGGGGCGCTGCTCGCCGAGCGCGCCGGGCGGGAGCTGCAGGTGGTCGCGGTCTCGGCGCGTCGCCGGCACCGCGAGCGCGGCGTCGACCTCGGCCGGTTCCGCTGGTACGATGACCCCCTGGCTCTGGCTGCGGACCCCGAGGTGGAGCTGCTGGTCGAGCTGATCGGTGGCGCCGACGGGCCGGCGCTGGCGCTCTGCCGGGCGGCGTTGGCCGCCGGCAAGCCGGTGGTCACGGCCAACAAGGCGCTGCTCGCCCATCATGGCGCCGAACTCGCGCGCCTGGCCGATGCCAACGGCGTGACGATCGGGTTCGAAGGAGCGGTCGCGGGCGGTATTCCGATCGTCAAGACCCTGCGCGAAGGCCTGGCGGGCAACCGTATCCGGCGCGTCTACGGCATCCTGAATGGCACCTGCAACTATGTCCTGACCGCGATGCGCGAGAGCGGGCGCGGTTTCGCCGAAGTCCTGGCGGAGGCTCAGCATCTCGGCTACGCCGAGGCCGATCCGAGCTTCGACATCGACGGCATCGACGCCGCCCACAAGCTCGCCCTGCTGGCCGCGCTCGCGTTCGGCTGCCCGCCCCACTTCGACACCGTCTATACCGAGGGCATCCGGCACATCTCGCCGCTCGACATCGCCTTCGCGAGCGAGATGGGCTATCGCATCAAGCTCCTGGGCGTCGCCCGGCTGACCGAGCACGGGCTGGAGCAGCGGGTGCATCCGAGCATGGTCCGGATCGGCACGCCGATCAGCCAGGTCGAGGGGGTGTTCAACGCGGTGGTCGCCGAGGGGGACCAGGTCGATACCACCCTCTATGCTGGTCGCGGCGCCGGCGGCGGACCGACCGCCTCGGCGGTGGTAGCGGACGTGGCCGACATCGCCAGGGGTGCCTGTTTGCCGGTGTTCACCCTGCCCGGCGCGCTGCTCAGGCCATTGCCGGCGGCGCCGATGGATCGCCACTACGGCGCCTACTATTTCCGCCTGATGGTGGTCGATCGGCCGGGCGTGATGGCCGACGTGGCAGCTTGCCTGCGCGACCACGAGGTCTCGATCGAGGCGTTGATTCAACGGGCCCGCAATCCGGGCGAGCCGGTGCCGATCGTGCTGACCACGCATGAGACCACCGAAGCCCAGATGACCGGCGCGCTGGCGGCGATCGCCGAGCTGGACAGCGTCGTCGAGCCGCCGCGCATGATTCGGATCGAGTCCTTGTAGGCAAGCGGCGCCGGCGAGCGCGACCGCAAGGACCGGGCAAGGATCTAGGGAGAGCTGAGCCATGGCTGAAGAGATTCGTCTCCGGGATCGCAACCTGGCGCTCGAAGCGGTGCGCGTGACCGAGCGCGCGGCGGTCGCCAGCGCGACCTGGATGGGCCGGGGCGACGAGGAGGCCGCTGATCAGGCGGCGGTCGACGCGATGCGCCAGGCGCTCAACGTCCTGGACATCGACGGCACCGTGGTGATCGGCGAGGGTGAGCGCGACGAGGCCCCGATGCTCTACATCGGCGAGCGGGTCGGCTCGGGGCGCGGGCCCAGGGTCGACATCGCCCTCGATCCGCTCGAGGGCACGACGATCACCGCGACCGGCGGACCCAACGCCATCGCCTGCCTCGCCATGGCCGGCGAGGGCGGCTTTCTGAACGCGCCCGATGTCTACATGGACAAGATCGCCGTCGGCGGCGGCCTGCCCGAGCAGATCATTCACATCGACGCCACACCTCGGGAGAACCTGACCAATCTGGCCAAGGCCAAGGGCGTCGACGTTGGTGATCTGGTGGTCCTGGTCCTGGATCGGCCGCGCCATCAGGAGCTGATCGCCAGGGTGCGCGAGACCGGTGCGCGCATCCGCCTGATCCGGGACGGCGACGTCGCCGGCGTGATCGCGACCGCACGCCCCGACAGTGGCATCGACATTTACGTCGGCATCGGCGGCGCGCCCGAGGGCGTGCTGGCGGCGGCGGCGCTCCGCTCGATCGGCGGGCAGATGCAGGGGCGGCTGCACTTTCGTACCGATGCCGAGCTCGAGCGCGCCCGCAAGATGGGTATCAGCGATCCGAGCCGGGTCTATGAGCTGCATGAACTTGCCGCCGGCGACGTGATGTTCGCCGCGACCGGGGTGACCGACGGCACCATGTTGAAAGGTGTGCGCCGCTTCCCGGGCGGCGTGATCACCGAATCGATCGTCATGCGCTCCAAGACCGGCACGGTGCGGGTGATCGAGACCGAGCACTACCTGCATCGCAAGATCGAGGCGGTCCCGGACTTCGTGCGCTGAGGCCGGTGTCCGTGGCGATGACGCCGCCGCCGGCGATCGGGCTCTCGGTCAGCGGGCGGCGCTGGCGCTGGCGCGACCACGACGCGGCGGTGGCGCTGGCGATCAGCCAGCGGATCGATCTGCCGGAGGTCGTCGGTCGGGTCCTCGCCGGGCGGGGCCTCGCGCCCGAGGCAGTGTCGGCGTTCATCGAGCCGCGCCTGCGCGAATGCCTGCCGGACCCCTCGCATCTCCTCGATCTGGATCGCGCGGTCGAGCGGCTGGCCGATGCGGTTCGGGCGGGCGAGCCGATCGGACTGCTCGGCGACTACGACGTCGATGGCGCGACTTCGGTGGCGCTGCTCGCCCGCTATCTGCGCGCGGTCGACGGCCTCGCGGCGATCGACGTTCCCGATCGGCTGCGCGAGGGCTACGGGCCCAATCCGCTGGCGCTCGGCCGTCTGGCGGAGCAGGGCTGCCGCCTGGTGGTGACGCTCGATTCCGGCAGCACGGCGTTCGATGCCCTGGCGCTCGCGGCCGAGCGCGGCCAGGAGGTAATCGTCGTCGATCATCATGTCGCCGAGCCGCAGCTGCCGCCGGCGCTGGCCGTGGTCAATCCGAACCGGCGCGATCAGGCGAGCCCGGTCGGCGAGCTCGCCGCGGTCGGCGTGACCTTCCTGCTGGTCGTGGCGCTCAATCGGGCGCTGCGCGCGCGCGGCCATTTCGAGCGGCGGCCGGAGCCGGACCTGCGCCGCTGGCTCGATCTGGTGGCGCTCGGCACGGTCTGCGATGTGGTGC
>JBKPDM010000286.1:0-4737 GCA_046727895.1 Pseudomonadota bacterium
AGCCATGCGTAATGCAAACTGGCTAAGAAGCGTCCTTGTGGCGCTGGCACTGACCACTTCCCTTGCTGCATGCTCGGCGATGTCTGGCCGCGAGACCGCTGGCGAATACGTCGACGACGCGACGATCACGACCAAAGTCAAAGCCGCGATGTTCGACGATCCCTCGTTGAAGGTGATGCAAATCGGTGTCGAGACAATGCGGGACGTCGTGCAATTGAGCGGCTTTGTCGACTCTGCGCAAACCAAGGCCAGAGCCGGAGAACTTGCCCGCAGCGTCAAAGGCGTGCGGGAGGTCAAGAACGACCTCGTCGTCCGCTAAGGAGTACGCAGGAGACCGCATATGCGCATGACTCAGATCCTGGGTGCCGTCGCTCTCGTGATCGGCCTGGTTCTCCTGGGCTTTGCCTATCACGCCTCGAATGCGCCGATGGACCAGGTTTCGAACGCGATTACCGGACGCTTCACCAACCAGACGATGTGGTACTTGATCCTCGGAATTGCCGCCGCCGTCGGGGGTGTCCTGCTTGTCGCATTCGGCAGACGGAGATAGAGTACGGCCAAGGGCGATCGGCACGGCGTGCGGAACCGACGTGGGCAAGGAGCCTGCCTGAAGGCGGCGAGAAGGGGACGACGATGAGCATCGGAACGATCCTGCTGATCATCCTGGTCCTGGTGCTGCTCGGCGTTTTGCCGACCTGGCCGCACAGCAGGGGGTGGGGCTACTACCCGAGCGGCGGCATCGGGCTCATCGTCATCATCATCATCGTGCTGCTGCTCTTGGGCCGGCTCTAGGGCCCACGGCCACGATCGCCCGCTCCGCGCGCCCCCATCCGGCGGCGGGGCCCGAGCGACGACGAAGCGCTGACTGCGCGCGCACGAGCTGCCCAGGCCGAGCGAAAACCGCTGATCGATATGCCAGCGCAGGTCTCTTGCGTCACTTCTGAAAGGAGACGTTGAGAAACGATGGTGTTGTCCGCACCGAGCGCGGCATCGCCGCTGACCAAGTTTGATCTGCGGCATCGAGTCGAGGTGAGGGTTCTAGGGCGTACCGCAGGACAACCCCGCCGAAGATGATCTCGATCGACTACGAACCGATCGTCGACACCGAGCGACCAGTGGCTCAACCTCCCGCACAAGAACGTGCCCAAGTGCGGCACGCACGATGCAAGGAGAGTGCACGGAGATGGCAATATCTTCTCGGTTTTTGCGGGTAAACATGCGGGTCGCGGTGCTGTTGGCGACCGTGGCCGTGGCTTCCTGCGCGACGCCGCACTCGTTGCAGCGGGTGAAGACCAGCAATCCGAGCGTTACTTATGAGTATAGCGGCGATCAGGAACTGCTTCAGGCCCAACAGAACGCGGTGGTGTTCTGCAGTCAGTATCAATCCGCGCCGCGACCAGCCAGGTTCACGACCGGTTCGAACGGCCAGAGCAACAACGTGGTCTTCGACTGCGATCCGAGCTACGCGACGGGCGCGCCGCGTCAGCAGGCGTTCAATCCCAATCTCACTTACAGCTATCGGACGGACCAGGAACTGCTGGACGCGTCGTGGAATGCCCAGACCTACTGCATGAATAATGGGTCGCAGCGGGCGGTCTCGAACGTACGCACCAACACGGACGGGTCCAGGACCGTGGTGTTTCAGTGCACTCGAGGGTGAGCCTGGAATAATTGCAGAGGTTCGATGATCCGGCGAGGCTGAGCCGGAAGGACCATCGGACGATGTGTTGGTCAAGCGGGACCACTCCACAAGTGGATGGGAGACAAGAATGTACAATATTTTCGAGATTATTGGTGTGATTGTCGTCGTTCTTGCCGCTGTCCTTTCTTGGGCTTCACTGAAGCTCTCGACAGGAGTAGGGGGCGGGCGCGGTTTGATCGTCACGCAGCGAAAGTACGAAGGGGAGTAGTATATGCGTTCCTGAAGTTGCCAAAGTAAAGTCTTGAAAGCGCTGATGCAGGTTAGCGGCGCCCGGTCATCGGCGGCGTAGATTTGGTCCTCAAGGAACTCCAGGCGCTGCCCTGGCGTGTTCGACGCAGCAAAGGAAGCACACGATGTGTAAGCGACTGGCTATCACGTCTCTAACCTTGCTCGTCCTGGCGGGATCGGTTGCGCTGCTCGGCGCTTGCAACACGACCGCGGGCGCCGGAGCGGACATGGCGGCCGCGGGCAAGGCGATCGAGAACAGCGCCGATAAGAACAAGGGGTACTAGCACATGGACAAGGATCGGATCGCGGGTGCCGCCAAGCAGGCCAAGGGCGCCGTCAAGGAGGCCGTCGGCAAGGTGGTGGGCGATGCCAAGCTGCAGGCCGACGGCAAGGCCGACCAGGCGGAAGGCAAGGTGCAGAATGCGGTCGGCGGGCTGAAGGACGCGATTCGCAAGGCTTGAGTGAGTCCCGGAAGAACCGGGACGCGACGCAGCTGGCACGCTGCGGCCGGCCTGGGCGGGAGAGAGTCTCCAGACGACGGGCCGTCGTTACGGTGGGTGTCTAGCGAGAGGCATCGACCAGGCTCGGGACCATCCTGCTCATCCTGATGCTCATTGGCGCCCTGCCGACGTGGGGCCACAGCCGAAGCTGGGGCTACATGCCGAGTGGCGGCTGTCTGTTGCGGCCAAGCCGTGTCTGTGGATTGGCCTGGTAGGCCACGGTGCAGCGGAAGCAGCCGTGGCGGACGAAGCGTCCCTTGGGAGATCAAGATGACAGTTGAGCCAATATCAAAGCCGGCATTGGCAATGAGCGCGGTCGGCCTCGAGTGGCCCACCTTGCCAAGTCGCGCCGCGGGGTCGTCGGGCGATTCGATGGCGAGCTGGCCGGAATACATGGTCGCGTTCTCTTTCTCGATCTGCTGCGGCAGCGAGGTAATGAAGAGATCGAGATCACATCGCGGCCGATGGCAACGGTGCTGCGCTTCGATCATGAAGTGCTGATGGAAGGCCGGTCGCTGCCACGGCCGATCAACTACGCGCTGTCGCGCATCCTGCCGCCGCCCGGCATCGCGACCGATCCGCGCAAGCGGCCGGTGGTGGTGGTCGATCCGCGGGCCGGCCAAGGGCCGGGCATCGGCGGCTTCAAGTCCGAAAGCGAGATCGGTGACGCCCTGGAGGCGGGCCATCCGGTCTACTTCATCGGATTCGGGGCGGAACCCGTGCCGGGCCAGCAGTTCCTCGACGTCGTCGAGGGACAGGTGACGTTCTTCGAGCGTGTGGTCGAGCGCCACCCCGACGCCTCGCGCCCGTTCGCCATCGGTAACTGCCAGGCGGGCTACCAGACGCTGATGGTCGCCATGCTGCGGCCGGACCTGTTCGGACCTTGCCTGGTGGCCGGCTCGCCGATGTCGTACTGGCAGGGCGTGCGGGGCAAGAACCCGATGCGCTATTCCGGCGGCCTGCTCGGCGGCAGCTGGCTGACGGCGCTGACCAGCGACCTCGGCAATGGGAAGTTCGACGGCACCGGGCTGATCCTGAACTTCGACCTGCTGAACCCCGCCAACTGGCTGTGGGGCAAACAATACGAGGTCTACGCTCACGTCGACACCGATGCCGAGCGCTACCTCAAGTTCGAGAAGTGGTGGGGCGACTTCATCCAGCTCAACGGCGATGAGTTGCAGTTCCTGGTGGACAACCTCTTCATCGGCGACAAGCTGACCCGCAATGAACTGCAGTCGCGCGACGGCACGATTTTCGATGTCCGCAACATCACCTCGCCAATCATCGTGTTCACCTCGACGGGCGACAACATCAGTCCGCCGCCGCAGGCGCTCGGCTGGATCCTCGATCTGTACCGGGACGTTGACGACATCAGGACAACCGGCCGGACGATCGTGTACTCCCTGAATCATGAGATCGGGCATCTCGCCCTCTTCGTCTCTTCCAAGGTCGGTGCGAAGGAGGACGAGGAGTTCGTGCAGATGATGGACGTCATCGACTGTTTGCCGCCCGGTCTCTACCAGATGGTCATTTCACCGCGGCCGACGGACGTGCCCCCGGGCGGCTTCGTCACCGGCGACTGGATCACCCGCTTCGAGGCCCGCTCGCTCGACGACATCCGCGCGCTCGGGCGCAACAGCCCCGAGGACGATCGCGCCTTCGCCGCTGTGGCCCGGCTGTCGGACCTGAACCTCTCGATCTACCGGACCTTGATGCAGCCCTTGGTCCGCGCGGTGGCCAACCAGCCGGCGGCGGACTTGGCCCAAGCCCTGAACCCGCTCAGGCTCAGCTATACCATCTTCGCCGACAGCAACCCCTGGATGAAGGGCGTCCTGAAGCTAGCTGCCGGCGTGGCAGCGGCTCGCAAGCCGGCGGCGGCCGACAACCCGTTCCTCGCGCTGCAAACGCAGGTCTCGGACCAGATCATTGGCACCCTGGACGCTTATCGCGTAGCGCGTGATCAGCTGGCCGAGCAGATGTTCTTCGGTTTCTATGGCTCGCCCTTCGTGCAGGCGCTCCTCGGCCTCAATGCCGACAGCGAGGTGCGGCCGTTCCCCGGCACGACGCCCGAGAGGCTGACGGCACGACAGGCCCAGGCGGACGCATACGCGGCGAAGTACAGACCGGCGGGTTCGACGAGGCGCTGACCCGCGCGGCGCTGTACGTCACGGCGGCCGAGCGGATGGTCGACCAGCGCTGTGCGCTCGCGTTGAACGTCGCGCGCCAGAAGCTGATGCATCTGTCGCTCGCCGAGTTCAAGGCGCTGGTGCGGGATCAGTTCTTCGTGCTGCAGCTCGAGCGTGAGCG
>JBKPDM010000287.1:0-11894 GCA_046727895.1 Pseudomonadota bacterium
GTGGTGGGTACTTCGGGCCTTACTGAGCAGGACTACGCCGAGATCGACCTGGTCGCCCGCAAGCAGCATCGTGGGGTCCTCGCCTGCGGCAACTTTGCCTTGACTGTCGTGTTGCTGCAAAAGTTTGCCGAAGCTGCCGCGAAACTGATTCCGCAGTGGGAGATTATCGACTACGCGCATGACGACAAGATCGACGCACCGAGCGGAACTGCCCGCGAACTCGCGGCCCGCTTGGCCAAGGTGCGCCATCCCGAGCCCACGGTCCCGGTGGATCGCACCGTGGGGCCCCGGGAAGCCCGGGGCGCCACCGTCTCGGCGTCCCAGGTTCACTCCGTTCGTCTGCCCGGTTACGTGATCAGCGCCGAGATCATATTCGGAATGCCGGACCAGAAGCTGACAATACGTCACGACGCAGGGAGCAGCGCTCGCCCCTACGTTGATGGGGCTCTGCTTGCGATTCGTAAGGTATCGACGCTGATTGGCGTCCACCGCGGTCTGGATACCGTGCTCGATCTCTGAGCAAGTAATACTGTTGCGCGGCCAGATCGAGCGCGACCGAGCGCGCACGGGCGACGCCGCAACGCTTGCCTCGGACGGCGAATCACCGCAACATCGATCGAGCACCGGCATTGGCGCACACATGCCCGAGCAAGTGAGGGCTGCGGCGCATCCGGCGCCCGGAGCAATCAACAACTCTTCAGGGAGTGCTGACATCATGAACCGACGAAATCTTCTGGCAACCACGGCCGCGCTTGCCGTGGTCGCCGGGTTCGCGACCGCCGCCCCGGCGCAGGACGTGCGCGAGTTCAGCTTCGGCTACGACCAGCCCAAGACCACCGGCTACGGCTTCGCCGGCGACCTGTTCGAGAAGACCATCGCCGATCTCAGCGGCGGCACGATGAAGATCAACCAGTTCCCCGGCGCTCAGCTCGGCCAGGAGCCAGCCATGCTCGAGAAGATGCGCGCGGGCGACATCGACTTCATCATCACCTCCTCGGCGAACGCCGCGACCGTGTCGCCGCAGTTCGGCGTGATGTCGCTGCACTACCTGTTCACGGGCGAGGACCAGCTCGCCAAGGCGGTCGCCTCGCCCGAGCTCAACCAGGCGATCAAACAGCTGGTCGACGACACGGTCCAGGGCGCGCACGTGCTGACCGTCATGACGCTTGGCCTACGCAACATCTACTCCAAGCAGGAGGTCCACAGCGTCGCCGACATGAACGGTAAGAAGGCCAGGGTGCAGGCGACCAAGACCGAGGATTCCTTCTTCCCGGCCTACGGCGCCCAGCCGGTGCACATGCCGTTCGGCGAGGTCTACACCTCGCTCCAGACCGGGGTCGTGGACATGGCCGAGAACGGCGTCAACGTCTACCTCTCGAACAAGCACTACGAGGTGGCGCCCGTGATGTCGTTCACCCAGCACGAGGCCAACAACAACCTGCTATGGGTCAGCGATAAGACCTGGCAGAGCCTGACCGACGAGCAGAAGGGCTGGGTCGAACAGGCGGCCGCCGCGGTCGGCCAGCAGGAGCCGCCCTACGCCCTCAAGCTCGAGGCGCAATCGGCCGAGAAGCTGAAGCAGATCGGCGTCAAGATCGTCGAGGACGTCGACAAGTCGGGCTTCATCAAGGCCGCGACCCCGATCCAGGATCAGCTCGCCAAAGAGCTCGGGCCGCAGGCAGTTCAGATCGTCGAGATCATTCGCGGGATCAAATAGGCGTCTCGGTGCCGACGCCTGATTTCTCCTCGTCACCCCCTAGCTTGAACCGGGGGTTCAGGTTTTCTGAATCGCCGGGTCAAGCCCGGCGATGACGGGGAGCGTTGTAGGGCGCCTCCGGCCGGCGGATCTGCCATCCGTTCCGGCGTATCATGGCGCGCACATCGATGCGGCCGCATGAGTGATCGTCGGCAGATCGTCCTCGAGCGCGATCGCCACCTCAAGTGGCGCGCCTTCCACCAGCTCGAGGCGCTGCTGATGGTGCTCTGCGGCATCGCGATCGCCGGCTTCACGATCTGCGTGGTCCTCGACGTCCTGACCCGCACGCTGCGCAGCCCCTGGCTCTGGCTGCAGGAGGTGACCTCGGCGTTCTTCATCTATGGCAGCTTTCTCGGCATGGCGGTCGCGACCCGGCGCGCCGATCACCTCATGCTCTCGGCGATCAGCGAATCGATGACCAGGCGCGTACGGTTCGCGGTCGAGATCCTCAACCGGCTGGTGATCCTGGCCTGCGGCCTCTGCATGGTCGGCTTCGGCTGGGAGAACTTCCTGCACGGCTTTGGCAGCTATCGCATGCCGTCGCTTACCCCGCTCGCCTGGTGGTACCTCGCGATCCCGATCGCGGGCGCCTTCATCTGCCTGTTCGCCTTCGAGCAGCTGATCAACGGCTGGCGGAACGGCTTTCCGGTGCGCGAGCGCGTACTCGAGGACGAGGAGCACATCCTGTGATCCTCGACTCGGGCTGGGTGCTGTTCATCATGGCGAGCCTGTTCCTGGTGCTCGGCTACATCGGCGTGCCGGTGCCGTTCGCCCTGATGGCGGGCGTGTTCACCGCGACCATGCTGACCCCGGTGAGCATGCTCTCGATGGTCGGCCAGCTCTTCGTCGGGCTCGACGTCGAGGCGCTGCTCGCCGTGCCGTTCTTCCTCCTGGTCGGCGAGCTGATGACCTCGGCCGACGTCACCCGGCGGATGATCGCGCTCGCCCAGACCTTCGTCGGCCATCTGCGCGGCGGGCTCGCCCAGGTGGTGACCCTGTTCTCGATGTTCTTCGCCGGCATCTCGGGCAGCTCGACCGCGGACGTCGCGGTGCTCAGCCGGACGATCGCGCCCGAGATGGACCGCGAGGGCTACGACCGAGGCTTCACTGCGGCCCTGATTGCCTCCGCCTCGACCATCGCGAACCTGATTCCGCCCTCGATCATGGCCGTGGTCTACGGCGCGACCGGCAACGTCTCGATCGCCGGCCTGTTTCTCGGCGGGGTCGTACCGGGGGTGCTGATCGGTCTCGGCCTCATGGTCTACAGCTGGCTGTTCGGGCCGCTCGGCCTGCAGAAGCCGCGCGCGACGCTCCGCGAGCTCTCAACCGCCGCCCGCCACGCCACGCTCCCGATGATGATCCCAGTGATCATCATGGGCGGCATCCTCAGTGGCTGGTTCACTCCGACCGAGGCCGGGATGGTCGCGGTCTGCTACATCGTCCTGATCCTGATCCCGGCGCTCAGGCCCTCCCACATCAAGGTGCTGCCGCAGGATTTCATGCACGCGGGCCTGCTCTACGCGATTCCGATGGCGGCGGTCGCGGGCGCCTCCGCTTTCGGCTGGATGCTCGCGTATCTGCGCGGTCCCGATATGGTCTCGAACCTGATCGAGAGCAGCGCCGGCACCGACCCGCGCATGATCCTCTTCCTCCTGGTCGTGCTGTTCGTGATCGTGGGCGACTTCATCGACGCGGTGCCGGCGATCATCATCTTCATGCCGATCGTCAACAAGCTCTCCGAGCTCGGCAGCATCAACCCGGTGCACATGGGCGTGGTGATCATCACCACCCTGGTCTTCGGCCTGATCACGCCGCCCTACGGCCTGTCGCTTTTGATGGCGAGCAAGTTCTGCGACGTGAAGTTCACGACCGCGATGTACGCCTCGCTGCCGCTCTACCTGGTGTTCTTCGCCACAATCGCGTTCGGCATCTTCTTTCCCGACGTGATCCTCTGGCTGCCGAAGCACGTCCTCCCGGAATCGGTCGGCTGCTTCAAGGCTCCCGGCGGCGCTGGCTACATCTGCCCGTGAGCGATGGCTTGGGAGGCGGATGCATGAGCTTACCGAGTGTAGCAAGTGTTAATTGTAATTCTCAGCGCGACAGGCATCGTAGACCAGCCTGGCAGTCGCGATGTCCTCTGCCGCAATCCCGACGGACTTGAAGATGGTTGTGCCGCCGACCGGCTTCGACTTCTTTCCTGCGAAAATTTCACCAGCTTCGGCGTAGATTGATGCCTTCGAGAGAATCACGTCACCTGATTCCTTGAGAACAGCCTCACGAGAGTCGACGATAACTGTGCTCGAAGTCATGGCGTCGTCGTCGAGCTCGCGCCAGCTTGGCCGAGGCGAGCCGACGGCATTCACATGAGCGCCGGGCTTAAGCCAGCTTCCCTTAAGGATGGGCTCGAGCGCGTTCGTGGCGGTTATGATGACGTCGGCTCCACGCACTGCTGGTTCCGCCTCCATGGCTTTCGCTTTGTGGCGCGCAGCGAAGCGTTGGGCATGCTCCGGCGTCCTGCTCCAGACACGAACCTCATCGAAGTCTCGGATATGCGAGAGAGCTACAAGATGCGCCGCGGCCTGGACGCCGCTGCCCAGGATCGCCAGCACCCCGCCACTTCCTGCGGCCAGACGCTTGGTCACCGCTGCAGACACGGCAGCCGTGCGCATTTCGGTGATTAGCCGGCCGTCGACGAAGGCCAGAGGCTGGCCGGTCGCCGGATCGAGTAACAGGATCATGGCCATGTGGGTCGGAACGTGGGTTCCCGCATTCCCTGGAAAGAACGAGACAAGCTTCGCCCCCATGGCGTTGTCGGCCACGGCCAGCATGATCCCCAGGTAACGCCTGCCTTCCTCAATCACCATCATGTTACGAACAGGCTGAAGAACCTGACCAGCCGAAAAGGATGCCAACGCCCGCTCCATCGCAGGTATCAAGGTCGGATAGCTCAGGACCTGGCGGATCCGATCCTCGTCCAGATGCATCACGGTGGCCATCGCTCCAACCTCCGCTACAACCCACCCTGGAAGGCTACACCTCCGCGCTTGGAACGTGATCGGGAATCTACGGGCGGGCTGCCGATGAAGCACGTGCCGAGCGCGCTCCTCGACGCGCACCGGCTGAGCGAGGCCCTAGGGCCTCTCGCTGTTGATGGCGAGCAAGTTCTGCGACGTGAAGTTCACGACCGCGATGTACGCCTCGCTGCCGCTCTACCTGGTGTTCTTCGCCACGATCGCGTTCGGCATCTTCTTTCCCGACGTGATCCTCTGGCTGCCAAAGCACGTCCTCCCGGAATCGGTCGGCTGCTTCAAGGCTCCCGGCGGGGCGGGCTACATCTGTCCGTAGCGCATGGGGTCCCGCACGCGGCCAGCTGCTCGCCAGCGGCCGCAGAATGGCCTAGTTAACTGACGTCGACGGCATCGCGCCTGGCGGAAACGGGAGGAGCTGACATGAAGCTGACCAATTCCTCGCTCGCTGACCTTCCGAAGGACGTCGCCACCCCCACCTATGACCGAAGTCGGCTGAGGGCGGGGATTGTCCATATCGGGGTCGGGAACTTCCACCGCGCGCACATGGCGCGCTATACGGACGATCTGTTCGCCAAGGGCCTCGATCACGACTGGGCGATCCTCGGCGCCGGCGTCCGGCCCGCCGACGCCGCCATGCGCGACAAGCTCGAGGCCCAGGACTGGCTCACCACAGCGGTCGAGCTCGGGCCGGACAGGATGCGGGCACGGGTCGTGGGCTCGATGATCGGCTTCGTGCCGGTGGACGCCGACAACCAGGCCTTGATCCGCGCGATAGCGGACCCGGCGATCCGCATCGTGAGCCTGACCGTGACGGAGGGCGGCTACTACATTGACGCCGCCACCCAGCGGTTCGACGCCGGTCATCCCGACATCCAGCATGACGCACAGAATCCGGACCGACCGCGGACCGCCTTCGGCGCCATCGTGGCTGCCTTGAAGGCACGACGAGCCGCGGGGCAGGCGCCTTTCACGGCCCAGTCCTGCGACAACCTGCCCGGCAACGGCAACATTTTGCGCGCAACGGTGGTGACGCTCGCGCGCCTCTCCGACCCCGACCTCGCCGACTGGATCGACCGCGAGGTGACGTTCCCCAACTCCATGGTCGATAGCATCGTGCCGGCCACCGGACCGAAGGAGCTGGCTCTGGTGCGCGAGCGCTTCGGGATCGACGACGCGGCACCGGTCACGCACGAGCCCTTCCGGCAATGGGTGATCGAGGACCGTTTCTGCGCGGGCCGGCCGCGCTGGGAGGAGGTGGGCGTCACCTTCACCGATCAGGTTCACGACTATGAGGTCATGAAGATCCGCATCCTGAACGGTGGTCACGCGGCGATCTGCTACCCTGCCGCCCTGCTCGGCCTCGAGATCGTCTCGGAGGCCATGGCCGACGCGCGCATCCGGCGCTTCTTCCGCAAAGTGGAGGAAACCGAGATGGTCCCGCACGTCCGTGCCGTACCGGGCATGGCGCCGCACGCCTATCTCGACCTGATCGACGGCCGTTTCTCCAACCCTGCCATTGCCGACACGACCCGGCGCCTCGGCTTCGATGGCTCCAACCGGCAGCCAAAGTTCATCCTGCCGGCCGTCGCGGACGGCCTCGCTGCCGGCACGCCGGTCGAGGGGCTGGCGCTCGTGTCGGCGGCCTGGTGCCGGTATTGCTGCGGGACCACCGACGCCGGCCAGCCGGTCGCGGACAACGATCCCGACTGGGCCAACCTGAATGCGCGGGCGCTCGCGGCCCGGGACCGGCCGGAGCAGTGGCTCGCGATGCCGCAGGTCTATGGCGACCTGGCCGGGAAGCCCCGCTTCGCGGACGCTTTCGCCCGCTGGCTGCGCCTGATCCACGCCGAAGGGACGGAGGCGGCGCTGGCCGCTTATGGGGGCTGAAGCGCCAGGAGCACGCTTCCCGTGTGCGCTCGCCTGCCGATCGGCTCCATCACACGCTCAAAGGCACGACGGGGCGGGTCGTTCGGCGCTCCGTGATTGGCGGGATGGGTATGGTCAGGCGCGGCCTCAACGCCTAGCGTTGTCGCGGGGAAAGACACGCGAACTCTTTGGGGGAGCGGGAGCATGAGCACGATCCGTGACGAGGTGCTGAAGGCGAATGCCGCCTATGCCGCAGGGTTCGGCGACAAGGGCAAGCTCGCCATGCCGCCGGCGCGCCGCTTCGCGGTGCTGACCTGCATGGACGCGCGGCTCGATCCGGCGAAGTTCGCCGGGCTCGCCGAGGGCGACGCGCACGTCATCCGCAACGCCGGCCGGCGCGCCAGCGATGATGCGATCCGCTCGCTCGTGATCTCCTACAAGCTGCTCGGCACGCGCGAATGGTTCGTGATCCACCACAGCGACTGCGGCATGGAGACCTTCACCGACGAGATCATGCGGGGCCTGCTCTCATCCAGCCTGGAGACCGCCTCGATCGGCGAGGGTGGCTGGCGCGATACCGGCAAGGGCCCGGGCTCGACCGAAGGCGAGTTCATCGACTGGCTGACCATTCGCGACAATGCGAGAAGCGTGATTGCCGACGTGCGGCGCATCCGCAGCCACCCGCTGGTGCCGAAGTCCATCCCGATCTTTGGCTACATTTACGACGTCAAGACCGGCCGCCTGAACGAGGTGCCCGAGGCCACGGCCGCCGGCCGCGCGGGTTGAGCGCGCCTCAGCAGGGGCGATCGGGATCTCGGGCGTGCGATCGCGGCCCGATCCGAACTGTTCGATCCAACGAGAGGCCGAATTGGCCGCCGCATTATCGGCGGGTGTGTTTCTTCTCGTGCAGACGCTGGGTGACGCGGCGGAGTCGAGTATTCGGCCGCGACACCCTATATAGGGCTCACGATCATCTCCCATGCCGATGGCGGTGCCATGAGCCACGTCGAGCCCGTCGATCTCCTCGCCGACCTGATCGCCCGCGCCAGGAAGGCGGGTGCCGATGCCGCCGATGCCATGCTGGTCGAGAGCGCCGGACAGTGCGCCACCTGGCGGCTCGGCAAGCTGGAAAAGGTCGAGCGCGAGGAAGGGACGGATCTGGGCCTGCGGGTCTTCGTCGGCCGGCGCCAGGCGATCGTTTCCACTGGTGATCTCGGCGCCGCCAGCCTCGAGTGCCTGATCGAGAACGCGTTGGCGATCGCCAAAGCGGTGCCCGAGGACCGCTACGCCGGCCTTGCGGCGCACGAAGAGATCGCAAGGACGCTGCCCGAGCTCGACCTCGATGACGGCGAGGAGCCGAGCGCGACGGTCCTTGCCGGGCTGGCTGCGGCGGCCGAGGATGCGGCCCGCGCGCACCCCAAGATCACCAACTCCGAAGGCGCCGAGGCCAGCTGGGCGCGCAGCCGCACGACGCTCCTCGCCAGCAACGGCTTTGCGGGCAGTGCGGCCCATTCGCGCCACAGCCTGAGCGCGGCGGTCATCGCCTCAGCCAACGGCGCCATGGAGCGCGACTACGACTTCGCCACCGTGATCCGCGCGCGCGATCTGCCCGAGCCGGCCGCGATCGGTCGCCGCGCGGCCGAGCGTGCGGCGCGGCGCCTCAACCCCCGCAAGGCCAGGAGCCAGAGCGTGCCGGTGGTGCTCGACCCGCGGGTCGCGGGCGGCCTGGTTCGCCACCTCGTCAGCGCGATCAGCGGCCCCGCGGTCGCCCGCGGCACGACCTTTTTGAAGGACAAGCTCGGTGAGCGGATCTTCCCGCCCGGCGTCGCCATCATCGATGAGCCCCTGCGTCCGAACGGCCTGCGCTCGCGGACCTTCGATGCCGAGGGGATCGCGGTCGAACGCCGCAAGCTGATCGATGACGGCATGTTGACGACCTGGCTGCTGGACTGCGCCTCTGCCCGCCAGCTCGGGCTCGCGACCACCGGCCACGCCGCGCGCGGCGTGGCGTCGGCACCCGCGCCGGCGCCGTCCAACGCCTATGTCGAGCCCGGCGGGGTGAGCGCCGAGGACCTTATGGCGGATATCAAGCAAGGCCTGTATGTCATCGAGATGCTCGGCATGGGGATCAACTATGTCACCGGAGATTACAGTCGCGGCGCGGCCGGGTTCTGGATCGAGGACGGCGCGCTCGGCTGGCCGGTCAGCGAAGTCACCATCGCCGGCAACCTCACCGACATGTTCGAGCGCGTGACTGCAGCCGACGATCTTGAATTCCGCTACGGCATCGACGCGCCGACCCTGCGCATCGACGGCATGACCGTGGCCGGGCAGTGAGCGCCGGCCCGGACCTCGGCGTCGACCGGCAGTTGCTGCGGCGGGCGGTCGCCGCGGCCGGGGCGCTGGCGCTCGAGCATTTTCGCGCCGATCCCGAGCACTGGTACAAGGCGCCGGGCCAGGTCGTCACCCAGGCCGATCTCGCCGTCGACCGGTTGTTGCACGACATCCTGATCGGCGCCCGGCCCGAGGATGGCTGGCTGTCGGAGGAGCGCCCCGACGACGGCTCGCGGCTGCGCCGACGCCGGGTCTGGATGGTCGATCCGATCGACGGCACCCGCGCCTTCGCCGATCATCTGCCGGAGTTCGCGATCAGCGTTGCCCTCGTGGTCGAAGGTCAGCCGGTGCTCGGCGCCGTGTTCAATCCGGCGACCGAGGAGCGCTTCGAGGCTGAGCGCGGCGGCGGCGCCCGCCTGAACGGCCAGCGCCTGGCGGTGACCGGGCAGCGCGATCTGGCGGGCGCGCGGCTGCTCTCGAGCCGCACGGAGGTGCACAAGCGCGACTGGGGCGCGCTGATTCCCGAGGCCGCCTTCTCCCCCGTCAGCTCGCTCGCCTACAAGCTGGCGCTGGTCGCGGCCGGTCGTTTCGACGGTTTGCTCGCACTCCGCCCGAACCACGACTGGGACCTCGCCGCCGCGCTGCTCCTGATTCACGAGGCGGGCGGGCGAATCAGCGAGGCGGACGGAACGCCGATCGTTCTAAACAAGCCGGCGCCCCGCCATGCCGGGCTGGTCGCGGCGGGGACCGCGGCCCTGCATCAGGCGCTCGTCGCCCGGCTGAAGACGGCCTGACCTCGGTTCCGCACGCCTGCGGGGCGGCCCTGCGGTATCACATTCGCGCGACAACGCTGCGTCCGGGTGTGGTGTCGCAACGATCACAAGGTCGGATGACCTCGCCGCCACGACTGGCCGCAGAACAAGGCCGGCTGGCCGCGGACCGGAGCGGCCGGTCCATCGCCCAATCGTGTCCTTCTCGCAACAGTGGTTGGCGAAATTGCAACGCCCGGGGACCGGCGTCGGGACAGGCCGGGAATAATGGGGATAAGGTCTTGTTGGCGTTGACGGATAGGGCAACGTGGTGATGCGGGGTCGGGCCGGGGGCAGCCCGACAAGCAGATCCGTCTTATCGGGGAAGTTCGATGAGGGCGCCGTGTCGGACACCGAGCACCTGATCGCCGAGCAGATTCCGCGACTTCGGCGTTACGCGCGGGCTCTGATCGGCGATCCGATAAGGGCGGATGATCTGGTGCAGGAAGCCTTGCTGAGAGGTCTGTCGCGCAGCCACCTGTGGCAGCCGGGCACCGACATCCGGGCCTGGATGTTTACGATTTTGCACAACATCCACATCAACAATCAGCGCCAGCGGCGCACGCGCGCCGAATATCACGAACTGGTTGACGATCAACCCGAGTTGGCGACGCCGCCGACCCAGGAGCGGGGTCTTGAGATCCGTGACTTGGCGAGAGCCCTGCAGCTGCTACCCGAACCCCAGCGGCAGGTGGTCCTGCTCGTCGGGCTCGAGGGCATGAACTACAAGCATGTCGCCGCTGTCCTCGACATCCCCATCGGCACCGTCATGTCCCGGCTCCATCGTGGCCGCGAGGCTTTGCGCCGTCTGATGGCGTATGGGCCAGCGCCCCAGGCGTCGGAACAGGACCCCAAGATGCGCAGTATGCCATGACCACACGCCAGACATCGATCGACGAGGACGATTTTCAGGCCTTTGTCGATGGCCAGTTGCCGCCCGAGCGACGCCGGGCGGTGATGGCCTACCTCGCGACCCGCCCGGACGAGGCGGCGCGCATGGGCGACTATCGGACGCTGAGCGAAGGGCTGCATCTGGCCTACGACGAGGTGCTTTACGAGCCGTTGCCCAAGCGGCTGCGGGTCGAGCACTATCGCAGGCAGTCGTCCTGGACGGGGCGGCTGCGCAATTGGACTAGTCTCGGCCGGCTCGGAGTGGTGGCGCGGTTCGCCGGCGTCGCCGGGCTCCTGGCGGCGAGCGCGCTCGGCGGCTGGGCGCTCCATGACCGCTACATGAAGCCGGACGTCGAGACGCCGGCCATGAGCTTCGCGCGCCAGGCCGCCAACGCGCATGTGCTGTTCGCCTCCGACCTGCGCCATCCGGTCGAGTTCGGCGCCGACCAGCGCGACAACCTCTTGCTGTGGCTGTCGGAGCGGCTTGGCCAGACGTTGCACTCTCCGAATCTCCAGCAGCTGGGCTATACGCTGGTCGGCGGCCGTCTGCTGCCGGCCTCCAATCAGCCGGCGGCGCAGCTGATGTACGAGGATCCGAAAGCGCATCGGATCACGCTCTACATTCGCGCCCGCTGGGTCACGCCGGTGAGTGGCGCTCAGGAAGGCACGGTCAGCTTCACCACCGAAGACGGCGTGAGCATGGTCTATTGGATCGAAGGCACGCTCGCCTATGCGCTGATTGGCGAGATGGACCGCGAGCAGCTGTTCAGCACGGCCAAGATCATTCAGCAGCAGATGTCGGTGCCGACCTTGCCGGCACCGCCGCCCGATCAGACCGCGACGACCGAGAAAGGCGAGACCTGAGACCAGTCCGAGCCGCAAGCGCGCCGCCCGACATTCTGCTCGGGCCGCCCGCCGGCCGTACCCCTCGCCACCTCGCTGCACTGCCGCCTCAGCCTGCTGGCCGGCAAAGGTCGCCGTGACGCCGGGCGACACAGTCGCAGTCGCGCCCGGCTACGATCCGGGCAAGATCAGGCTCGTCTCTGCGCCGCGACGGACGAGGGGCGGCCCGCTCAGGCACTCGGCATCCTCGCGCGCCTGCGCGATGCGGATGCCGCGCCGAGCCTGTCGATCATCTGAGGGTGGCTCCTGACCTGGCTGGCTGCGGGCAAGAAGCCGGCTTGCTGGCCCCGCCCACTCCCCCATAGT
>JBKPDM010000288.1:0-6268 GCA_046727895.1 Pseudomonadota bacterium
GTTGTCGAACTGCTCCGTGCTGGTCAGGCGCCCGAGGGTGGTGATCGTGAGCTGGAGCGCCTGGTCGGTCGAGACCGGCGGGGCGCCGATCCGGCCGACCGCGGCCTGGACGTTCTGCGCCCGGATCGCGGCAATCACGTCGTTGGGGCTGAGCTGGCGGCTGGTCAGCTTGTCCGGGTCGAGCCAGACCCGCATCGAGTAGTCGAGCGGTCCGAACAGGGTCGCATCGCCGACGCCGTTGATCCGCTTCAGCGCGTCGATGACGTTGATGGTGGCGTAGTTGCTCAGATAGAGGGCGTCGTAGGTTCCCTTCGGCGAATACAGCTGGGCCACCTGGAGGAGCGCCGAGGAGACCTTCTTGATGGTGAGCCCCTGGCGGCTGACCTCTTCCGGCAGCAGCGGCTCGGCCAGATTGACCCGGTTCTGAACGTTGACGGTATTGATGTCGGGGTCGGTGCCGAGGGCGAAGGTGACGGTCAGCGTGTAGCTGCCGTCGGCGCCGGAAGTCGACTGCATGTAGATCATTTTGTCGACGCCGTTGACCTGCTGCTCGATCGGCTGGGCCACGGTCTGCTCGACCACCAGGGCGTTCGCGCCCGGATAGGAGCCCGAGACCTGGACCTGCGGCGGCACGATGTCCGGAAACTGCGCCACGGGGATCACGGTCATCGCGATCAGCCCGGCGAGCGTGATCACGATCGAGACGACGAAGGCGAGCCGCGGCCGTTCGATGAAGACGTTGGAGATCATCGCCGTCGCCCTCTACGGCTTGGGCTTTGGGGTTGGCACGGTGGATGCGGGCGGCGCCGCTGGCGCAGCGTCCACACCTTGCGGCGCCGCGGCGCCCTCCGCCCGGCCGGAGGCCGGGGTCTGCGGCTGGCCCGACTGGTTGGCGGCGGCACCTGCTGCGGGTGCCGCCTGGCCGGGCGCCTGAGCGCCGGGCGCGGTCGAGGCGGGTGGCAGCACGCTCACCTGAACCTTGTCGCCAGGCCGGACCTTCTGGACGCCCTCGACGATCACCCGATCGCCGTCCTCGAGCCCGGCGCTGACCACCACGTTGCCCGCGGAGGCCTGGCCCGTCTGAATGCGCTTCTGCTCGACCTCGTCCTTGGCGTTCACGACGAGCACGTAGGAGCCGGCCTGATCGACCTGCAGCGCCGATTGCGGAATCACCAGAGCCAGCTCCGGCTTCGCCTGTTCGACGGTGACGTTGACGAACTGGCCATCGACCAGAAAGCCCTCGGGATTCGGGAACTGGGCGCGCACGTTGATGGTCTCGGTGGTCTGCTCGACCTGGATGTTGAGGAAGTCGACCTTGCCGGGGTGGTCGTATATGGTGCCGTCCGGCAACTGCGCCCGCACCACCAACGCCGGCGGTCGTCCAGTCTGGGCGGCGTCCCTGCGCGCTGCCAGAACGAGCCGGGTGCTGACCGGGAAGGTGACGTAGATCGGATCCTGGCTGACGATGGTCGCGAGCACGCCGCTGTCCGGCCCGACCAGGTTGCCGATGGTGTAGTTGGTGAGGCCGATCCGGCCGTTGATCGGCGCCATGATGTCGGTGTAGCCGAGATTGAGCCTGGCGGTCTCCAGCTGGGCCTCGGCCGACTTCACCTGCGCCTGCGCCACGTCCTTGCCCGCGACTGCCTGATCGAGCTCCTGCTTGCTCACGGCACCGCTCTTGACCGCCTGCTGGACCCGCGTGAGGGTCGCGTCCGCCTCGGCGAGCGAGGCCTCGGCTCGGGCGACCCCCGCATCGGCCTCATCCACCTTCGCCTGGAACGGCGGCTGCTCGATCACGTACAGCAGCTGGCCTTTCTTGACCTTGTCGCCTTCGGTGAACAGCCGTTGTTCGAGAAACCCTTGCACCCGCGCCCGCAGACCCACCGTGTCGACCGCGACCACCCGGCCGAGGAACGCGAACGAGGCGGTGACGTCCTGGGGCCTAAGCTGCACGACCGTGACAGCCGGCGGCGGCGCCGCCGCGACCGGCGCCGATTCCTGCTTGCCGCAGGCGGCCGCCAGGAGCGCGACCGCGACCGCGCCGAGCGTTCTGCGGCACCGGGCGCTGGTTCCGGCGAGCCGCGCGACGGCCTTGACCATGGGAGGCACCCCCGTTGCGATGACCTCGGGCACGGGCGGCCCCGCCACCCGTGGCCGACCTACCAGCTCAGGAAGACGCCGACGTCGCCCGGCATCCCGCCCGGGTAATTCATGATCTGCGCCCGCACCTTGTAGCCCTTCTGGCGCAGCTCCTTCTCGTAGAACTCGTGGGCCTTCTTGGCAAACCCCGTGAGAGTCTCGGGCCAGTTCGGCTCGTAGTTGTTGATCGCCCGGCCACCGTCGGTGCAGTACTCGCTCGGAAAGCTTACCACGAGCACCTCGTGCTCACCGCGCTCGGCCGCACTCTGAACCACCCGCGTGAGCCGGTCGAACACGTCCGGGTGGATGTCCTGGCTCATGAAGCTCTCGCGGAACTGATTCCGCTCGTCGTCGATCTTGCGCTTCTTCTCGAGCGCCTCCTTCGCCTTCTCCATGTCCTTTTCATCGGCAATCCGCCTGAGCTGTTCAGGCGTGATCAAGTCACCTGCCATGGTCCCCTCCTACGCACAAAGGGCCCTGGTGGTCGGAGCCAGCTCAGAGCCCGACGGTGCTACGTACAAGGCGAATCCATAGACCACTGGCGCGGACGACGCTAGCGGTCGCGGCGACCGGACGCGATCAGGCAGCGCTCGATGCCGGCCAGATCGCGGTAGCGGCCCGTGACGACCAGGTCATGCCGGTCGAGGATGCGGGCGACCGGATCGCCCTGTCCCTGACCGATCTCGAGGACCAGGAACCCGGCCGGGCGCAGCAGGCGCGCGCACTCGGGTGCGAGCGCCCGGTACGCCTCGAGGCCGTCCGGCCCGGCGAAAAGGGCCTCCTGCGGCTCGAAATCGCGGATCTCGGGCTGAAGCTTTGCCCGATCGGCCTCGCTGACATAGGGCGGATTGCTGACGACCAGGTCGAAGCGGCGATCGAGACCGGCCCCCCAGGTTCGCTTTTCGAACCGCGCCCGCCCGGCAAGGCCCAGACGGTGGGCGTTGGCTTCGGCGATCTCAAGCGCCGCCGCGCTGACGTCGACCCCGAGGCCGGTCGCGTTCGGCAGCTCACTCAGCAATGCCAGCAACAGGCAGCCGGAGCCCGTGCCGAGATCAAGGATGCGCAGGGCGGCTTGCCGCTCGGGGAGCGCCGCCAGAGCCGCCTCGATCACGGTCTCGCTCTCCGGGCGCGGGATCAGGACCGCCGGCCCGACCTTGAACGGCAGGCTCCAGAACTCCTTCTCGCCCAGAATGTAGGCGATCGGCTCGCGGGCGAGGCGACGGCGCACCAGCAGCTCCAGCTCGGCCTCCTCTGCTCGGGCCAGACGCTCGAGGGTATCGGCGATCAGCTGGGGTCGCTCGCGGCCGGTCACGGCGCCGAGCAACAGCCAGGCCTCGGTGCGAGCGCTCGCGATGCCGCCAGCCGCCAGCCGATCGCCGACCCGCGCGACGATCTGGCGCAGGCTCGCCGCATGGCGGTTGGTACCGTTCTTTGCCATTGGCAGATCTTCCCCCGCGGCCGATCATGAATGACCCCGCCAGCGGGTTTTTCAAGAGAGCCGAGGGTGGTGCGCGGACGCGGGATCGGCCTGCAGCGAGAGACGTGTCATGGACATAGTCCAAATCGGTCGGAGAAGCAGGCGCTTCGTATTCAGCGTGGTGCCGAAAGAGTCGATCTTCGCGGTCTACCACCGGCTGGCACGCCGGCGCTTCGTCGACTACGGCCGTCGAACGCTCGGCGTCGACTTCAGATCGGTCGATCCCGGACCGGCCGCGCCCAGAGAGCTCATCGCCAAGACGTCAGCCAGCGATGACCGACAGCTCGAGCTCGAATCCAATCCCGACAAATACTTCGGCGGTGGCTATCGGATGGTTTTGAACTGGCTTAGAGTGTTAGAGCATTTCTCTTTCAACATCAGAACCGTAGGGGCGATACTCGAATTCGGCTGCGGCACAGCACGCTTGATTCGGCATTTCCGATGCATGGATGGGGTGCGACTCGTCGGGACCGATCTGAATCCGGATATGATCGAATGGTGCACGCAACACGTCGCAGGGATCGAATTCCATTGCAATGACCTGAAACCGCCGCTGCCGCTATCTGACGATGCGTCCTTCGACCTCATCCTCGCCTCCTCGGTCTTCACCCACATTCCACGCGATCTCCAGGAAACGTGGCTGAAGGAAATGAAAAGGCTCCTGCGTCCCGGCGGCGTCTTTCTGTGCACCGTCCTCGGCCGTCTCGCGAAACAATCGCTGTTGGGAGTCAAAGAGTACGGCGAGCTGGCGGAAGCCGGCTACCTGGAACTTTCGACCGATGACGCGGGGGCGACGCTCTCGACCCGGGCTGGCGGGTCGGGCTGGGATGTCTTTCAGAGTCGCGGTGATCTGATCAAGACGTTTGGCGAGGTATTTCGCGTCGTCGATTTCGTGCCGGGCAGCCAGGACCTGCTGGTACTGCAGAGACCCGACGCGCCGGCGCCGTTGACCGCCACACCCTACTCGGGGGAGGTGTTCTAGCCGCGTCGCGACCAACGCAGCTCCTGCAAAGCTCCTCGGCAAGCTCCGGCGTGGCATGGCGGCCTCGACCGAAAGCCTCTACGATCACCCGCCGCACAGCGCAGAACGCCACACCCAACGAGGGAGCAGCCGCAATGCAACTGACCTGGCTTGGCCATTCCGCCTGTCATCTGGACGTCGCCGGCAGGAGCGTCCTGATCGACCCGTTCTGGACGGGCAACCCTAAGTTTCCGCAGGGCTTCGAGGACCACCTCGAGCGGGTCGACTTCATCGTCCTGACCCATGGCCACGAGGATCACCTGGGCGACAGCGCGCGTCTCGCCAAGAAATACGACGCCACCGTGGTCGCGATCTTCGAGATCTGCATGCATCTCGGCGCCCAGGGGCTGACGAAGTTCGAGCCGATGAACATCGGCGGCACGATCAAGCGCGACGGGCTCGCCTTCACCATGGTCAACGCCCAACACAGCTCGGCGATCATCAAGGACGGCGAGCCGGTCACCATGGGCGATCCCGCCGGCTTCGTGATCAAGTCGTCGGAACGCACGGTCTATCATGCGGGCGATACCGAGATCTTCTCCGACATGGGCCTGATCCAGCGCATCCACAAGCCGAGGGTCGGCCTGATCCCGATGGGCGATCGCTTCACGATGGGCCCCGAGACCGCGGCCATGGCATGCAACGAGTTCCTCGACCTCGAGGTGATCGTCCCGATCCACTGGGGCACCTTCGACCTCCTGAGCGGCGATCCGCAGACCTTCAAATCGCTGGTCCGGCGCGGCCGGGTCGAGCTGCCCAAGCCCGGCGAGCCGCTCACCCTGTAGCCGGCGCCTGGCAGTTGGTCGCTCGGCGTCCTCGATGGTGGGTTGGGGCGCGCTCGGCACTGGATTCCGGCCGAAAGGCGTGGGAAGCTGGCGCCAGCAGAGCGACGACGGATGCGTCGGATGAACGCCGTTCGGATTCGCCCGGCCGGAGCCGCTGATGCCGAGCCGATCGCCGAGGTCCAGGCCCGCACCTGGCAGGCGGCCTATCTCGGCATGCTGCCGCACGAGATACTGATCGGCTTCGGCCGGGCCCAGGGCGCGCCGTTCTGGCGGCGGGTGCTGACGCAGGTCGGCGGCGGCGACGCCGTGCTCGTGGCCGAGTTCGCCGGTGAGGTCGTGGGCTTCGTCTCCTCGGGTCCGATCCGCGAGCGGATTCCCGGCTACAGCGGCGAGTTCTACGCCCTATACGTCCTACCGGAGGCGCAAGGCTGCGGCATCGGCACCGCGCTGATCGCCCATGCCGGCCGGGCGATGGTGCGCCAGCGCTGGCTCGGCGCGGCCGTCTGGGTGCTCGAGGACAACCAGTTCGGCCGGCGCTTCTATGAGGGCCTCGACGGGCTGCCGCTCGGCGTGGCCAAGACGCTCGCCTACCGCGGCACGAACTATCCGGCGATTCGCGAGATCGTCTACGGCTGGCCGGATCTGCGCCGCGCGAGGTGGCTGGTCGACGAGCCGGACCGGCGCTGAAGCGGCGCGCCTCGAACGCGCTGCTGCCGGCCCTGCGGCTGGCTTCGCGGGCTTGAACCGACGCTGCGCCGGCCGTATCCCTCCTGCCATGCGCAAATTGATCCGCTGCCTGGCCGCGCTCGCTCTGGCCGCCTGCCAGGCATCCGAGAAGCCCCAGGC
>JBKPDM010000289.1:0-3748 GCA_046727895.1 Pseudomonadota bacterium
TATCGGTCGTCGCCCATCCTTACTGGCGCGCGGCGGTCGAAGCGGGCGCGCGCCGCCACGGCCACCGTGCCCCGCGCATGATCTGGGTCGACCTGCCCAAGCCCTGGGACCCCTGGCTCCCCGCCCGCGGCGAACGTGGCATCCATCTGCACTACCTTCTGTGGCAGCGCGCCGCGCTGGCGCAGGCGCGGTGGCTGCACGCGATGCAGCGCTTCGACATCGTGCACCACGTCGGATGGGGTACGGTGAACGCGCCGCCGGCGCTATGGCGTCTGGGTGCACCATTTGTCTGGGGTCCGCTGGGAGGGGGCCAGGCGGCACCCTTGTCTTTCGGCCGCTACCTCGGGTGGCGAGGCACGTGCAGAGAAACCGCGCGAACCATTCGCCGGCACCTCGTGCCGTTTCTCCCGCCGCTGCGCCGGGCGGTGGCGAACAGCGCCGCGATTCTCGCGACCAATCTGGAGACGGCAAGGGTTCTATACAGAGCCGGGGCTCAGCGAGTTGAGCTGTTCCTCGACAATGGCGTGCTGCCCGAGCAGTTCGTCGCCCGCTGCAGAACGCGGCGGGCCGGCGATCAGCTGGAGCTTCTGTGGGCCGGCCGCCTCGAAGCGAGGAAGGCGTTGCCATTGGCTCTGGAAGCGCTGGCGCGGGTCCGGGATGTTTCCGTCCGATTGACCATTGCCGGCGACGGTCCGCTGCGCGCGGTGTACGAGCGTCAGGCGGTAGCACTAGGTCTCGACCAGACGGTTCGCTTCATCGGTCTGGTTTCGCACGCAGACATGCGCAAACTGTTCGCGTCGTCGGACGCCTTTGTGTTCACGAGCCTGCAGGACAGCTTCGGCTCGGTCGTGATCGAGGCGATGGCGGCCGGACTGGCCGTCCTCGGGCTGAAGCACCAGGGGTTTGGCGCCATGATCCCCGAGGGAGCGGCGATCAAGATCCCGGTGACATCGCCAGCGGCAACGATCCACGGCCTGGCCGAGGGCATCCGCGCCCTCGCCGCATCACCCGAACTCGGGCAACGCATAGGCGAGGCTGCACGCCGCCACGCCGCTGGCGAAAGCTGGAGCCGGCGGGTCGCCCGTATGAACGAACTCTACCGATCTTGTCTGGACGCGCAGCGTGGTCGCACCGGAATCCGCCCGGCGCGCGCCGACCACGCCACTCTCTCGGAAGCATCTGCTTGAAGTATCCCGCGTCTGGTTCTCCAAGCCTGCACAGCATTTCAATGGGACGCGGAAACACTGCCGCTATGGAAATTTGGTGCTGGGTCGCGGGTTTTCTGGTCGTCGGCTATCTCTCGATGACCAGATCATTCGCGTATCTCGGCGTGCCGCCAATCTTCATCGGCGAGATCGTGCTTGCCGCGTTCCTGTTGCTCAAGCCGCGCGTGGCCATGGGCACATGGGCTGATTCGCTGCTGCGCCGATCGCCGTTGACTGGGCTCGGCCTCGCTTTGTTCGTCTTCATGCTGTACGGTCTCTGGCAAGTCGCCCGAGGTGTCCTCGACGGCAGCACGATATTGTATACGCTCAAGTTCTTCATCTTCAATTACTATCCACTCTATATATTCTTCGGGATCTGGATCGGGCTACAAGCTCCTGGATTCTTGCGGGCACTGGTTCGCCTGATCGCTTGGGTCAATGGAATCTACAGTCTGCTGTGGCTCCTCGGGCTGAAGAACGTCGTGGTTCCCCTGCCAGCGGCCGGGGCGACCCTCTTCGGGGCGGTGCCGGCCGGGGGGCCGGTAGCCATCATGGGGTTGCTGTGCTTCGAGCCCAATCTTCGGGCAGTCTGGCCCGTCTTGGCGCTCAATATCGCGGTCACGCTGGCCATACCGACGCGCGCTGACTGGCTGGGCCTGGCGATCGGCGGGCTCGTCTGGGGCCTCCTCACCGGCCGGATCGGCCGGATCATCGCCATTGGGCTGGCCGGTCTTGCACTCCTCGGGATGATCGAACTCGCGGGCGTCAAGCTCGGTAGCGCCTCGTTCAGCGAGATTCTGGGCCGCACCATCGCCCCGATCGACCCCGAGCTCGCGAAAGAATGGAAGCCGGACGCGCAGCTACACGCCGGCACGGTCGAGTGGCGCGAGAAGTGGTGGGATCAGATCTGGCGATCCGCGCATTCGACACCGACGCTCGAGGCCTTCGGGCATGGCTACGGTTTCGACCTGTTCGGGCTGGCCCCGGAGGACGTGCGGGCCGGGCAGCAGCAGGAGATCCGGACACCGCACAGCGTCTTCTTCTACGCGCTCGGCTACACCGGATGGGTCGGGGTCGTCCTGTTCGCCGTTCTGCAATTCGCCATCCTCAGACTGCTTTGGCGATCTTACCAGTTCGGCGGACAGCCGGTCGGGGTGGTTTGGTGGTTCACAAGCATGGCGACAGCCTTCTTCGAAGCGAGCTTCGATACGCCATACAAGGCGATTCCTTTCTACTTGCTGATGGGTTTCAGCATTACGCCGGGATTGCTACAGCCGAATGGAGAGCGGAATGCGCATCCTGCACGTGCACAACTTCTATCAGTTGCCGGGGGGTGAAGATCAGTGTTTCGCCTCGACCGGCGCCATGCTCAAAGACCATGGCCATGAGGTGGTGCCATTCACCGTGCACAACGATGCCGTCGCCACGCTGGGCAAGGTGGCGACGGTAACAACCGCGATATGGAACGGCACGACCTACCGACAGCTACGCCGGCTGATCCGGACCACCCGACCCGACGTCGCGCATTTTGAGAACACGTTCCCGCTCGTGTCGCCGGCGGCCTACTACGCCTGTCACGCCGAGGGCGTGCCGGTGCTCCAGATGCTCCACAACTTCCGCATCGTCTGCCCGTCGGCCATCCTCTATCGCGAGGGTCGCGTGTGCGAAGACTGCCTGGGCAAGGGCTTCGCCTGGCCCAGCATCCGGCACGGTTGCTACCGGCACAGTCGTCTCGGCAGCGCGGCGGTCGCCACGATGACGACCGTGCACCGCGCCATCGGCACCTGGCGCAGAGAGGTCGACGCGGCCTGTGCGCCCAACAGCTTCGTTCGTGCGAAATTCATCGAGGCCGGCTTTCCCCCGGCCACCCTGCATGTCCACCCTTATTTCCTGAGCTCGACGCCCGATCCCGGCGATGGTGCGGGGGGCTACGCTCTGTTCGCGGGGCGGTTGACGCCTGAGAAGGGCATCAGGACGCTTCTTTCAGCATGGGAAAAGCTGGGACCGGACGTGCCGCTCAAGGTTCTCGGCGACGGTCCCGAGGCGAACAGTGTCGCCGAGGCCGCCTCCCGGTGTCCATGGATCGAGTGGCTGGGCTGGCGTCCCGTCGAGGAGGTTCAGAGCCTGACCGGTAGCGCCAAGTTCGCCGTCATTCCGTCGGTCTGGTACGAGACGTTCAATCGCATGCACCTCGATGCCTTCTCGAAGGGGACCCCGGTGGTCGGTTCTGACCTGGGCAGCATGCAGGCGATCATCGATCATCGGCGCACGGGTCTGCTCTTCAGGCCGGACGACCCGGACAACCTGATCCAGCAGGTCCGTTGGCTGCTGAACAGTCCTGCCGAGGTCTACGCGCAGATGCGGGCCGCCGCGAGGCAGGAGTTCGAAGCCCGGTACGCCGCCAAGGCGAGTCACGACCGCCTCATGGGGATCTACGCCGCCGCATATGAGCAGATGGAGCGGAGGATCAAGCGTCGATCGCGCGTTGCAACGTCCCCGACATCCGCCTCGGCGCGCCCTGTCGATAGCTGAGCGTCCTGGTC
>JBKPDM010000290.1:0-11000 GCA_046727895.1 Pseudomonadota bacterium
CTCCTCGGACGTGCTCTCCGCCGACACTGCCGCCGATCGCCGGCCGCGCTCGCCATCCTGGGAGCGCCGGCCGCCGCCATCTTCGTGGCCGCGCCGCGGGCCGTCGTCGTGCGAGCGGCGCGGACCGTCGTCGTGCGTGCGACGCGAGCGGTCCTCGCGCGAGGAGCGCACCTGCATGACGATCGAGGGCGAGTCGTCCAGCTCCTCGACCCGCACGGTCAGATAGCGGATGACGTCGTCGCTCAGCCGCTCCTGGCGCTCGAGCTCGTCGATCGCGGCCGCCGACGCCCGCAGATTCAGATGCAGGTAGTGGCCCTTGCGGTTCTTCCTGATCCGATACGCGAGGTTGCGCAGACCCCAATACTCGCTCTTGGTCACCTCGCCGCCCTGCTCGGTGACCACTCCGGCATAGGTCTCCGCCAGGGCCTGCGCCTGTTGCGGCGACAGATCCTGGCGCGCGATGAAGGTATGCTCGTAACAGCGCATGCGGCTGCCAACTCCCTTGCCAACGCTCATGCAAGAACAGAGGGTCCGGCACGACCGAACCCCCGATCCGAGTTGGCCGGCACTATACAAAAAAGCTTTCGCGCGGCAAGGGCGCGTATGCGGCCGGCGGAGCGGGCCCGCCCGAGCCGGCGCGAAGGACCGGTGCCCATCGGGAGCGGCGCGTGCTAAGAGGCCAGGATCGGACGCGCGATCGGAGGCTCCGAGGGGGAGGACATGACCCGGGCGTTCGAGCGCGAGTGGGTGTGGCGTTTCGATGGTGTCACACCCGAGGCCATCTGGGCGATCCTCGCCGACACCGCGCGCGTCAACGAGGCGGCTGGCCTGCCCCGGCACGAGATCGAAGAGATCCCACAGCCCGACGGCGCTATGCGCTATTTCGCGCGCTGCCGCAAGGGGCCGTTCCGGCTCGCCTGGCGGGAGCAGCCGGTCAACTGGGTGCACGGCCAGTGGTTCGAGCACTGCCGGCATTTCCAGAGTGGGCCGCTCGCCTCGCTCTGCGCGAGCCTGGTCATCGACCCGACAACCGAGGGCTGCCAGGGTCGCTACCGGATCGTCGCCGAGCCCGCCAATCTGATCGGCCAGGCGATGCTCCGCTCGGGCGCGTTCTTCGCCGCCGCTGGCCGGATCTTCACCAGGATCGCCGACGACGCCCGCGCCTTCGCCCTCGGCCGGCGCGCCCGGCCGTTCGAAGCGCCGCCACCCGAACTGGTGCCGGGCGCGCGAGCGCGGGCCGCGGCGATGGTCCGCGCGATCGAGGCGACGCCCTACGGCCATGGCCTCGCGGCGCAGCTCGCCGAGTTTCTCCTCGGCGCGCAGGAGGTCGACGTCTGGCACATCCGGCCGCTGCAGCTGGCGCGTGAGTGGCGGCGCGAGCCGCGCGCGGTCGTCGAACTCTGCCTGGAGGCGGTGCGCGAGGGGCTGCTCGAGCTGCACTGGGAACTGCTCTGCCCCCGCTGCCGGATCGCCAAGGCGAGCGTCACCTCGCTCGACCAGCTGCCGAGCGGCGCCCACTGCGGCACCTGCAACATCGACTACGAGCGCGACTTCTCGCGCAATGTCGAGGCGGCCTTCCGGCCCGGTGCAGCGGTCCGCCCGGTGGTCAGCGGCGAGTACTGCCTGTTCGGACCAATCAGCACGCCGCACATTCTGGTTCAGCTGACCCTCGAGGCGGGCGCGTCGCGGCGGCTCAGGGCATCTCTGCCGTGTGGTCCCTATCGGCTGCGCACCCTCGAGCCGGGCGACGCCGCAGAGATCGACTGGTCCGAGGGTGGTTTCCCCGAGATGCGAATCGACCGCGAAGGGCGGGTCGGCACCGGACCCGGCGCGCCGGCCGGCGAGCTCCTGCTGATCAACCAGGCGGCCCGGCCGCTCACCTTCATCATCGAGCAGCGGACCTGGGTGCGCGACGCGCTGGCGGCGGACCGGGTGACCGCGCTGCAGGCGTTCCGCGATCTGTTCTCGGGTGAGGTCCTGCGCCCGGGCGACGAGGTCGGGATCAGCCGGATCACCCTGATGTTCACCGATCTGCGCGGCTCGACGCTGCTTTACGAGCGGATCGGCGACGCCCAGGCCTATCGGCTGGTGCGCGAGCACTTCGCCTTTCTGGCCAGAATGGTGCGCGAGCACGATGGTGCCATCGTCAAGACCATCGGCGATGCGGTCATGGCCTCGTTCGGCGATCCGCTCGATGCGCTCGAGGCGGCGCTCGCGGTCCAGACCCGGGTCGCGGAGTTCAACCGCGGCCAGGGCGGTGAGCAGATCACGATCAAGCTCGGGCTGCACTCGGGCCCGTGCATCGCGGTGACCCTGAACGAGCGGCTCGACTATTTCGGCTCGGCGGTCAACCTGGCCGCCCGGCTGCAGGGCCAGAGCGAGGGCGGCGACGTGGTGCTGTCCGAGAGCGTGCTCGGCGATCCGCGGGTGCGCGAGCGGCTCGCGGGCTACCCCTTGCGCCGGCAGTTCGCCGAGCTCAAAGGCTTCGCCCGGCCGGTCGGCTTTGTGCGTCTGACCCCGGATGCGCTGCTCGCTGCGCCGCCCTTGACCGTCGCCGGCGGGGCGCCGTCAGCTTGACAGCCGATCCCGAGACGCTATGACCGGGCGGCCGCGTCGAGCTTCGAAGGGGCCGCATGCCAGCAGCCTTCGTCTTTCCGGGTCAGGGGTCGCAGACCGTCGGCATGGGCCGGGCGTTGCATGACGCGGTGCCGGCGGCGCGCGAGGTGTTCGAACGGGTCGACGAGGCGCTGGGTGAGCCGCTCAGCCGCCTGATCTTCGAGGGACCCGAGGAGCGGCTGCGTCTGACCGAGAACGCGCAGCCGGCGCTGATGGCGACCTCGCTTGCTGCGCTGCGCGCCCTCGAAGTGAGGAGCGGCCGGCAGCTCGCGGATCTCTGCGCCTGCGTGGCCGGCCATTCGCTGGGCGAGTACTCGGCCCTGGCCGCGGCCGGCAGCCTCGATATCGGCGATGCGGCGCGCCTGCTGCGGGTGCGCGGCCGCGCGATGCAGGCGGCGGTGCCGGTCGGCGCGGGCGCCATGGCGGCGATCCTGGGCCTCGAGCTCTGCAGCGTCGAGGAGATCGCGGCGGAGGCGAGCCGGATCGGCGCCTGCGACGTCGCCAACGACAACGCGCCCGGCCAGATCGTGGTCAGCGGGGCACACGCGGCGGTCGAGCTGGCGGTGGCGCTCGCCAAGGCGAAGGGGGCGCGGCGCAGCATGCTGCTCGCGGTGAGCGCCCCGTTCCACTGCCGGCTGCTGGCGCCGGCCGCCGAGGCGGTGCGCGACGCGCTGGCCGGAATCGCGCTGCGCCCGCCCGCGATGCCGCTGATCACCAACGTGACCGCGGCCGCCGAGACCGATCCGGCCATGCTCAGGGCGCGCCTGATCGAGCAGGTCACCGCACGCGTGCGCTGGCGGGAGAGCCTGCTGACGATGGCCGGGCGCGGCATTGATCTGACGGTCGAGCTCGGCGCCGGGCGGGTCCTGTCCGGCCTCACCAGACGGACGCTGCCCGAGGTCGGCAGCCAGGCGCTCGGCAGCCCGGAGGACATCGACGCCTATCTGGCCGGGTTGGCCGACTGAGCAGGGTTCGGGAACCTCGCCATGTTCGATCTGTCGACGCGGACCGCTCTGGTGACCGGCGCATCGGGCGGGATCGGCGGCGCCATCGCCCGCCAGCTCCACGGCCAGGGTGCGCGCGTGGTCCTGAGCGGGCGGCGGCGCGAGGCGCTGGACCAGCTGGCCGGCGAGCTCGGCGAGCGGGCTGTTCCGGTGCCTTGCGATCTGGCCGATCCGGAGGCCGCGGATCGGTTGATCAGGACCGTCGAGGCCGGGGGCGGGCTCGACATCCTGGTCAACAACGCCGGGCTGACCCGCGACAACCTGGCGCTCCGGCTCAAGGACGAGGACTGGCAGACGGTGCTGGATGTCAACCTCACCGCCTGCTTTCGCTTGATCCGCAGCGCGCTCCGCGGCATGCTCAAGCGGCGCTACGGGCGCATCGTCAACATCACCTCGATCGTCGCCGTGACCGGCAATCCCGGTCAGGCCAACTATGCCGCCGCCAAAGCGGGCATGATCGGCATGAGCAAGGCGCTGGCGGCCGAGGTCGCCGGGCGCGGGATCACGGTCAACTGCATAGCACCTGGTTTCATCGAGACGCCGATGACCGCTGCGCTGGGCGCGGAGCAGCGCGCCCGCCTGCTCGAGCAGATTCCGCTCGGCCGGCTCGGCAGCGGCACCGACGTGGCCGCCGCGGTCGGCTATCTGGCGAGCCCGGAAGCGGCCTACGTCACCGGCCAGACGCTGCACGTCAACGGCGGCATGGCGATGATCTGAGCGGCTTGTCATGGTCCGCAGGAGAGCCGCCGTTAACGCCTAGTCAACCTTGACGAGACTGTGATAGGCAGAGGTGCCGCGGCGCGACGTCGGGCCAGGGCGGCCCCGAATGGAAACCAGTGTTCGAGCCAGGCCAGAGCAACCGAGGAACTTCCCCTATGAGCGACACTGCGGAGCGGGTCAAGAAGATCGTCGTCGAGCACCTTGGGGTCGACGAGAGCAAGGTGACCGATAACGCCAGTTTCGTCGACGATCTGGGCGCCGACAGCCTCGATACGGTCGAGCTGGTCATGGCGTTCGAGGAGGAATTCGGCTGTGAGATTCCGGACGAGGCGGCCGAGAAGATTCTGACGATCAAGGATGCCATCACCTATATCGAAGAGCACAGCTGAGCCCCGTCTTCGCGAAGGGGGTACCCTGAGCGGCGCGCCGAGGGCGTTCGCCCCGCCAACCCGCTAGCTCGCCAATGTCGCCGGCCATGTCCACAGGACGCGTCGTCGTAACCGGCCTCGGCCTCGTCACGCCGCTCGGCTGCGGGGTCGACATCGCCTGGCGGCGGCTGCTCGAGGGCCGCAGCGGCATCCGACGGATCGACCGTTTCGAGGTCGACGATCTGCCGGCCAAGATCGCGGGGTTGCTCCCGGACGGCGAGGTCGAAGGCGGGTTCCGCATCGACGAGGTCGTGGCGCCCAAGGAGGCGCGCAAGAACGACCTGTTCATCATCTACGGCATCGCGGCTGCGATCGAGGCGGTTCGCGATGCCGGCTGGCAACCCGAGGACGAGGCCGCGCGCGCGCGGACGGGCGTCCTGATCGGCTCGGGGATCGGCGGGCTCAGCACCATTGCCGATACCGCGATCGAGCTCGAGCACCGTGGCCCGCGCCGGGTGAGCCCGTTCTTCATCCCGGCCAGCCTGATCAACCTGGTGAGCGGTCAGGTCTCGATCCGCTTCGGCTTCAAGGGACCGAACCATTCGGTCGTGACCGCCTGCTCGACCGGTGCGCACGCGATCGGCGACGCCGCCCGGCTGATCGCGCTGGGCGATGCCGACGTCATGGTTGCGGGCGGCGCCGAGGCCGCGGTCTGCCGGCTCGGCGTCGCGGGCTTCGCCGCGGCGCGGGCCCTGTCGACCCACTTCAACGACACCCCGGAGCGGGCGTCCCGGCCCTGGGACGAGGATCGCGACGGCTTCGTCATGGGCGAGGGCGCTGGCATCGTCGTGCTCGAGGCACTCGCGCATGCCCGCGCGCGCGGCGCCAGGATCTACGGCGAGCTCGTCGGCTATGGCCTCTCGGGCGACGCCTATCACATCACCGCGCCGAGCCCCGACGGCGATGGCGGCTACCGCTCGATGCAGGCCGCGCTCAAGCGCGCCGGCATGACCCCCGATGACATCGACTACATCAATGCGCACGGCACCTCGACGCCGCTCGGCGACGAGATCGAGCTCGGCGCGGTCAAACGCCTGTTCGGCGATGCGGCAAAGCGGCTCTCGATGTCCTCGACCAAATCGGCGATCGGGCATCTCCTGGGCGCGGCGGGCAGCGTCGAAGCGATCTTTTCACTTCTCGCGATCTACCATCAGGTGGTGCCGCCCACGCTCAACCTGGACCGGCCATCGCCGGGCTGCGACCTCGATCTGGTGCCCTATGAAGCGCGTCGACGCGAGGTCCGGGCGGCGCTGTCCAACTCCTTCGGTTTCGGTGGAACCAACGCGAGCCTGATCTTCGCCCGAGCCCCTGAACACTGAGCCGTCGTCGGACATGAGCCCGCGGGCCCTGAAATTCCTGGCCACGCTGTCGATGGTGGCGGCGCTTGCCGGCGTCATCGTGATCGCCGGCTGGACCCAGCTGAACGCCTATCTGGTCCGGCCGGGCCCGGCCAAGGCGGAGATTGTGATCGTCCTGGCGCGCGGCGCCGGTCTCGCGGGCATCACCTCGGCCCTCGACGAGGCCGGCGTGATCGAGCAGCCCTGGCTGTTTCAGCTGGCGGTGCGCGTGCTCGGCCGGGCTCGGCATCTGAAAGCCGGCGAGTACGCCTTTCCGGCGGCGGTCAGTCCGCAGAGCGTGATCAACATGCTGGCCAACGGCCAGACCGTGGCCCGGCGGCTGACGGTCGCCGAAGGGCTGACGGTCGCGGAGATCTTCCAGCTGCTCGAACATACCGAGGGTCTGGAGGGCGAGCTGCCCGAGCCGCCGCCCGAAGGCAGTCTGCTGCCCGAGACGTATTTCTACGCCTTCGGCGACAGTCGCGCCGACATGGTCAAGCGGATGCAGCGCGCGATGCAGGATCTGCTCGATCAGCTCTGGCGCCGGCGGGCGCCCGAGCTGCCGTTTGCGAGCCGGCGCGAGGCGCTGACGCTGGCCTCGATCGTCGATAAGGAGACCGCCGCGCCGGAGGAGCGCAAGATGATCGCGGCGGTGTTCATCAACCGGTTGCGCCGCGGCATGCGCCTGCAGGCCGACCCGACCGTGGTCTATGCCCTGACCGACGGCGAGGGCCGGCTCGGCCGGGAGCTGACCAGGCGCGACTGGGAGCACGAGAGCGCCTACAACACCTACCAGGTCGACGGCCTGCCGCCGGGCCCGATCGCCAATCCCGGGCGGGCGTCGATCGAGGCGGTGCTGAATCCGGCGAAGGTCGACTATCTCTATTTCGTCGCCGATGGCACCGGCGGTCACGCCTTCGCGCGCACCCTGGCCGAGCACAATCGAAACGTCGCCACCTGGCGCAGGATCAAGAGCGGCGAGCTGCCGCGGCCGCAGGAGCCGGCGCCGCCCAAACCCGCCGACCCGGCGGGCTGAGCGGCGCGTGACGCGCGATCATCACGCTAATTGATTAGCAACCGCTGGACGCGCAAGAATGGCGATCATTCCTTTGATCGCCAGCGAGGCGCACCCCGACGATGACTGCATGCCGAGCGGACGATGCCCCGGCGATCCGCCGGCGGGGACTGATGCTCGTCCTGTCGTCGCCCTCGGGGGCCGGCAAGACGTCGATCGCCCGGCGCCTGCTCACGCTCGAGCCGGCGCTGCAGCTCTCGGTCTCTGTGACCACGCGGCCGCCGCGGGCGAGCGAGGTCGAGGGCGTCGACTATCGCTTCGTCGATCGGGCGACTTACGAGGCGATGATTGCAAGAGGCGATCTGCTCGAGCACGCCGAGATCTACGACCACGGCTACGGCACGCCGCGGGCGGCGGTCGAGAAAGCGCTGGCGGCCAGCCGCGACGTGCTGTTCGACATCGACTGGCAGGGCGCGCAGCAACTGCGCGAGGTGGCCCGCGACGACATGGTCGCCATCTTCATTCTGCCGCCCTCGACCGAGGAGCTCGAACGGCGCCTGCGCCGCCGCGCGCAGGACTCCGAGGCGGTGGTCCGCAAGCGCCTCGCCCAGGTCGCGGCCGATGTCACCCATTGGCCCGAATACGACTACGTGATCATCAACTGCGACCTTGAGCTCAGCGTCGAGCGCGCCCGCGCCATTCTTGCGGCCGAGCGGCTGCGGCGCCAGCGGCAGCCAGGCCTCACCGATTTCGTCGGCCAGTTTCGCACCTCGCGTCAGTAGGCGCCCATGCCTGGGCGCCGCTCCGCGTAAGCGCGCGCCAGCCGACAAAAGCCCGCGACGTCGATCTCTTCGGCGCGCGCGGTCGCCGGGACCCCGGCGGCGGCGAGCAGGGCCTCGGGCCGATCGGTCAGGCTCTTGAGGCTCGAGCGGAGCATCTTGCGGCGTTGACCGAACGCCGCCGCCGTCACCCGCTCGAGCATGGCCTTGTCGGCCGGCGCGAGCGGCAGCGCGCGCGGGGTCAGCCGCACCAGGGTCGAGGCGACCCGAGGCGGCGGCACGAAGGCGCGCGCCGGCAGCTGCATCAGGCGACGGACCTCGCACAGCCACTGCGCGAGCACGGACAGCCGGCCGTAGGTGCGGCCGCCCGGCGAAGCGACCAGCCGCAGGGCGACTTCGCGCTGCAACATCAAGGTCATGGTCTCGATCTGGTCCAGCTGGTCCAGCCAGCCGAGCAGGAGCGGGGTGGCGATGTTGTATGGCAGGTTGGCGACCACGCTCAGGCGCTCTTCGGCGAGCCCGGCAAGAGCGACCGTGACGGCATCCGCCTCGATCAGCTGCAGCCGGCCGCCGCTGCCCGCAACCAGCTCCTGAAGTGCCTCTGCGAAGCGGTGATCGCGCTCGATCGCGATCACCCGCGCGGCGCCCGCGGCGAGCAGAGCGCGGGTCAGGCCGCCGGGGCCGGGGCCGACCTCGAGCACGGTCCGACCGGCCAGATCGCCCGCCGCGGCGGCGATTCGCCCCAGCAGATTGCCGTCGAGCAGGAAATGCTGGCCGAGCCGCTTGTCGGCGCGCGGCCGGTGACCCGCGAAGGCGCTTGCGGGCGACGCGCGCGCACTCACCCCGTGGTCCGGACCTCGACGAAGGCCTGCTTGCGCAGATCCCGCAGATAGCGCCGCGCCGCCAGGTCGAGGCGCTCGCGCTGGAGCCGGTCGGCGATCTTCTGGCGGTCCGGGGCCTCGCCCTCGGGGTCGCGCCGGTCGCAGACCATGAGCAGATGGATCCCGCCCGGGCCGTTCAACGGCGCGCTGACTTGGCCGACCGGCAGGTTCAGCACCGCCTGCCCGATCTCGGGCGGCAGGTCGCCGATCTTGAGCCAGCCGAGATCGCCGGACTGGGGCGCCTTCAGCTCCTCGGCCACCTTCGCCATGGCGGCGCAGTCGCTCAGGCGGTCGCGCAGTCCGGCAGCCTGCTCGCGCACGCGGGTCAGCGTCGCGTCGTCGGTGGCGCCGTCGGTCGGGAACAGGATCTGGGCGAGCGACACCTCGACCGCGGCCCGTGACGAGGCAACCGGCGCCTGGGCGGTCCGCCGGTCGCGCAGCCAGAAAATGTGGTAGCCGACCGGTGAGACGATCGGATCGGTGATCTCGCCCGGCCGCATCCGATCCAAGGTGTCGAGCAACGGGGGTGGGATCGAGGACGCGCCGACCCAGCCGAGATCGCCGCCCTGCGCGGCGCTCGCCGCCACCGACACCTGCCGGGCGAGCGAGTCGAAGCTGGCGCCCTCGCGCAGGGTCTGGACCAGGCGCGCGGCATCCTGGGCGATGCGGTCCAGCTGGGCCGGATTGTCGACCGGGAGGACGATCTCGGACAGCTGGTATTCCGGCTGGCCCTGGTCGGCGCGCGCCTCCTGCACGGCGAGATCGAGCTGATCCACGGTCACGTTGACGTTGGGGCGAATCGTCCGGTTGACCACCTTGGCCCAGGCGAGCTGCGCACGAACCTGGCGCACCAGGGTCTCGAAATTGATCCCTCTGCTGGTCAGCAGGCCGCGCAACTGCTCGACACTCATCCGGTTGCGCTGGGCGATGCTATCGAGCGCACGATCGATCTCCGACTGGTCTACGGTGATGCTCAGGCGCGCGGCTTCCTGGAGCTGCAGGCTCTCTTCGATCAGACTGCGCAAGACCTGGGGCGCGAGGCGGTCGCGGGCCTTCTCGCTGTCGGGAATGCCGCTGGTGAGCATGACGAGGTCGAGGCGCTCGTTCAGATCTCGAACACTCACCACCTCGTCGTTCACGATCGCCGCGATCCGTTGCTCGTTCAGCGCCGAAGCGGGCATAGCGCCGAACAGCAGACAGGCCAAAGACAGGGCGCCAAAGATTGGCATGCGCATGCGCCACATCGGAAACCTCAGCATCAACCGCCCGTCAAGGGGCTGAACAAGCCGCTCTCGGTGTTTTCCTCACCGAGCGTCTGGAGTGTTACGCGAAGCCAGAACGTCGTGCCAGACGCGGCATCTCGGTCCGAGGTATTCTTGTGCTCCACGCCGGCCGTGACCTTCACGCATGGGTGGCGATAGACCAGACCGAATCTCTCGTAGATGTCGCGATCCTCCTCCAGGTTTCGCCTGAACTCCGCGTTGATGGAAAGCGACGACAGGAGATCGAGCCGCACGCCTGCGGTGATCTCCTTTCGCTTGGTCGGCGCTTCGGCGTTCGGGTCGCTCTCCAAGGAGAGATAGTCGACGTTGAAGACGACCGGTCGGGTACCGAGCTGCGCGCCGAGCTCACTGCTGGTCAGAGCCAGGCTCTTGTTGTCGAGGCTGAAACGATACCTGATGTCGAGCAGAGGATCGGGCGTAAAGTCCATCCGGCCGACATAATTGGAGAAATGCTCACCGACTCCCGAGTTCTCGGGAAACGTCTGATTGCCGTAAAGGCGATAGCTCTGGCCGAACAGGCCGCTGAACAGCTCGCCGCGTCCGCCATAGCCGCCGAAGCGCAGACCATAGCTGGCCTTGCCGCCGTCTTCGGCCTTGTCGAGCCCGGGAAACAGATCGGCCTTGAACAGGTTGGTGTCGTCGAACTCGAAGTCCTGGCTGTCCTCGTTGGGGATCTTGTTGTTATTGAGATTGGTCGGCGCCACGGTGAGGCTCGCCACCGGCTCGAGCAGCGGGGTGAACAGATCGCCCGCCTCGCCGATCCAGGGCCAGTTCCAGTCGAGCGTCGCCCGGGGGACCACCCGCCCGGTCGCGTTGCTGCCGTCGTCCTCGAACGTCTGGGGATTGCCGTCGGTCTGATACAGATCGCTGCGCAGGGACAAGGAGAGACGGTACCTGTCTCTTATACACATCTCCGAGCCCACGAGACCGACAAGGA
>JBKPDM010000291.1:0-12802 GCA_046727895.1 Pseudomonadota bacterium
CACGCGGCTCTCGCCCGAGGACGCGCTCCATCCAGGGCCGGAGCACGAGGAGCGCGGGCTGCATTTCATCGGCCTGGTCGGGAATCTCTCCCGGCAGTTCGAGTTCGTGCAGAACGCCTGGATCGAGAGCACGAAGTTCGCCGGCCTGAGCGAGGAGAGGGACCCGCTTCTGGGCGACCGCGCGCCTCCTCCTGGCCTCGCGGACGCTTCGAGCGCCAGCCCGGCGCTCGCCGGCCTTGCCGAGGAGCAGGCGCCGCACCTCAGCGCCTCGGCACCACTTGCGGACCCGCCCTCAGGCGACGTCTTCACGATTCGCCGGGCCGACGGCTCGGCGCGCCGCATCACCGGCATGCCGCAGTTCGTCACCGTCCTGGGCGGCGCATATTTCTTCCTGCCCGGGCTGCGGGCGCTTCGCTACATCGTCGGCGCGCCGGCGACGACGCCCGCCGCACGACCCGAGCCGACCTCGATCGAGGAGAACCGCTGGCGAGTGCTCAGAGCCCTGCATCGGGGGCTCGAGATCGGGCTGCACATCGAGCGCCGCCTCGAACCGTTCTTCCGCCCCGCGCTCAATGCGGTCCTGCGCGCGCCCTCGGCAGCCCTGATCCAGTACCTGATCAACCGCAGGCGCCCGAACGAGGGCCTCGGGCTCGCCGAAGAGCGGATCGCGCCCGACGAGGAGGCAAGCCTCGAGTCGATCATCGACAGCTTCGCGGGCTACCTGCGCCGGACCTACCGGCCGGGCGGCTACGAGCGCGGCGGCAACACCAAGACGCACGGCATCGTCCGCGCCGAGGTCACGATCCGCGCCGACCTGACGGCGCACATGCGCCACGGCATCTTCGCGACGCCGCGCACCTTTCCGGCCTATGTGCGCTACTCCGGCCCCGGCCCGAACCTGCCGAACGACATCGAGGACGTGGGCTTCGTCAGCATGTCGATCAAGCTGATGGACGTGCCCGGGCCGAAGCTCCTGGACGACGAGAAGTTCACCCAGGACCTCCTGGCCGTCTGCACGCCCACCTTCGTCACCCCGAACACGCGCGAGAACGCCAAGCTCCAGATCTGGAGCTTTCGCGACATGCCCGTGTTCTATTTCCTGAATCCGCTGGACACCCACCTGCTCGACTTCTTCATGCAGTCCTGGTGGAACGAGACGCAATATAATCCGCTGGGCGCCCGCTACTGGAGCTGCGTGCCGTACCTGCTCGGCGAGGGGCAGGCGATGATGTATTCGTTCTACCCCAAATCGAAGGTCATCACCCGCATTCCCGGCCTGCCGTTCGGCCGCGTCCCGCCCAACTATCTGCACGACAACATGGTGGCGACGCTGGCGAAGCAGGACGTCGAGTTCGACATCCTGGTCCAGGTCCAGACCGATCCGCACTGGATGCCGATCGAGAACGCATCGGTGCGCTGGCCGGAGCGGCTCTCGCCGTTCGTACCGGCGGCGACGGTCCACATCCCGCGGCAGAAGTTCGATTGGCCCGCCCAGATCGAGTTCGCCAAGCGGCTCTCGATGAACCCCTGGCACTGCCTGCCCGAGCACCGCCCGCTTGGCAACCAGAGCCGCGCGCGCCTGCGCATGTACACCGAGCTCTCGCGTCTGCGCCAGGACATGAACCGGGCGCCGCATGTCGAGCCGACCGGCGAGGAGCGGTTTGACGAGCCGCTCGAGCAGCCGGCGCCTCCTGGATAGCCAAGACGGCCGTCCGCGGTCTGGCGCCGGCTGAGAACGAGATGCCTCCGCGTTCGCGTCGTGGCGCGGAGTCGACAATGGCGCCGCTCTTGGCTAGGTTCCCCGAAGTGGCTCTAACCGTCGGCGGCTGGTCGCGGCGGGCTCAGGATGCAGACGAATCAAGCTTCGAGCGCACCGCGGCACCGTGGCCCTGAGGCCGCGGTCTCCCTCCCATCGATGATCGCCCGATGAGCTCCCCGGCGCCGCGGGCGCACGCGCGCGAGCGAGCTGCGGCCGCGCCGGTCGTCGTGCGCATGACCGGCATCCGCAAGGCATTCGGGGCCACCACCGCGGTGGCCGGGGTCGACCTCGATCTCGTGGCCGCGGAGGTGCACGGCCTGGTCGGCGAAAACGGCGCCGGCAAGTCGACGCTCATGCGCATCCTCGCCGGTCTGTTCGCCGACTACGGCGGCTCGATTGCGATCGACGGCGAGCCGGTTCAGATCGCAACCCCGGCGCAGGCGCGCGCCCATGGCATCGCGCTCGTCCATCAGGAGCTCAGCCTGTTGCCCGAGCTCACCGTCGCCGAGAACATCCTGCTCGGCCGCGAGCCGGCAGCGCGCCTGCCGGGCTTCATCAGCCGGCGCCGGATCGAGGACGCTGCTCTCCTGCATCTCACGGCTTGCGGCGTCCGGCTCGAGCCGCACGCCAAAGTGGGATCGCTCAGCCTCGCCGACCGCCAGCTCGCGGAGATCGTCAAGGGTATCGCTGCCGCGCCCAGGGTTCTGATCCTGGACGAGCCGACCTCCTCGCTCTCGGTCAAGGAGGCGCGCGAGCTCTTCCGGATCATCGAGCGCCTGGTCGCGCGCGGCGCGACGGTCGTCTACATCTCGCACAAGCTCGACGAGATCTTCGCCGTGAGCGACCGGGTTACGGTGCTGCGCGACGGGGCGAAGGTCGCGACCGCACCGATCGCCGACTGGAGCGAGGCGAGCCTCGTGCGGGCCATGGTCGGGCGCGACCTCTCGGCGCTCTTTCCGCACAGCCCCGCCACGCCCGGAGAGGTGCGGCTCGAGGTCGCCGATCTCACCCGTCGCGGCATGTTTCCGCCCCTCTCGTTCACGGTTCGGGCGCGCGAGATCGTCGGGCTCTATGGCATCGTGGGCGCTGGCCGCAGCGCCGTCGCCGAGGCGCTCTACGGCCTCGCGCCGGCCGATGGCGGCACGATCCGCATCGACGGTCGCGTTGTGCGCATCCGCTCGCCCCGCCAGGCGCTCACCGCCGGGATTGCGATGGCACCCGAGGACCGTCACGCCCGCGGCCTCGTCTCGATGCTCTCGGTGAGCGAGAACATGGCGCTCGCCGCCCTGCCGGGACTGAGCCGGGCGGGCTTCGTGCAGCGCCGCGCCGAGCAGGCGGTCGTGCAGCGGCTGCTCAAGGCGCTTCAGGTTCGGGCCGCCTCGCCGTCCCAGGAGATCACGGCCCTCTCGGGCGGTAATCAGCAGAAGGTCGTGCTCGGCCGCTCGCTCATGCCGGAGCCGAAGGTACTGATCCTCGACGAGCCGACCCGGGGTATCGACGTCGTCGCCAAGGCCGAGGTGCACGCCAGCATCGATCGCCTCGCGCAGGACGGGCTCGCGGTGCTCCTGATCTCCTCCGAGCTGCCCGAGATCCTGGGCATGAGCGACCGCATCCTGGTGATGCGCGAAGGGCGCCTGGTGGGCGAGGTGGCGCGCGCGGAGGCGAGCGAGGAACGGCTGGTCGCCATGGCGGCTGGAGCGAGCCGTGGCGAGTGATCTGCCGGCCCGCGAGCTGAAGCCCGCGCTGCCGAGCGTCGTCATGCTGCACGACTACGGCATCTATTTTGCGCTCGCGGCGCTGGTGGTCTTTTTCTCGGCCCGGATTCCCGAGTTCCGGACCTGGGACAACGCGCTCCTCATCCTGCTCCAGGTCTCGGTGATCGGGATCATCGCGGTCGGCGTGACCTTCACGATCATCACTGCCGGCATCGACCTCTCGGTCGGCTCGCTGCTCGCGGTCGCGGGCATCATGTCGGGCCTGTTCGCCCAGAAGGACCCGAGCGCGCTCACCATGACGCTCGCTTTCGCTCTGCCGATCGGCGTGGGCCTGCTCGGCGGCGCGCTCAACGGCGCGATCATCGCGATCGGCGGCGTCAATCCGCTGATCGTGACGCTCGGCACGCTCACCGCGTTTCGCGGCTTCGTCGTCTGGTACCGGGTCAATCCGATCTACGACCTCCAGCCCTACTATCGGGTGATCGGTCAGGGCACCGTGCTCGGCGTGCCGGTGCCGGTCGTGGTCCTGCTGCTGGTGGCCGTGGCGGGCTGGATCACGCTCAGCTTCACCCGCTTTGGCCGCTACGTCTACGCGGTCGGCGGCAATCGCGAAGCGGCGCGCGCCGCCGGCATCAACGTGGCACTGGTCACCTTCGCGGTCTACGCGATCAGCGGTTTTTGCGTCGGCATCGCGGCTCTGATCTTCACCTCGCGCCTCATGGCCGCGCAGGCGATCTCGGGCCAGGGCTTCGAGCTGCAGGCGATCGCCGCGGCCGTGGTCGGCGGCGCTTCGCTGTTCGGCGGCCGCGGCCGGATCAGCAACACCATCATCGGCGCGCTGATCATGGGCGTGCTGTTCAATGGCTTTGTCATGCTTGACGTGCCTCAGCCCATCCAGCAGATGTTCGTGGGTGTCATCATCATCGTCGCGGTCTGGCTTGACGGCATGCTGCGCAGCCGGCGGCGCTGAGCCGGTGAGCACGCGACTGCAGGAGTCGACACGAGAAGCACTGTAATCCAGGGGGTAGAATGACGAAAAAGCTGGTCTTGACGGCGCTGGTGGCGGCAGGCGTGCTCGCGGCCGGCGGGGAGCTGCGGGCGGCCGATCAGCCGACCATCGGCATCTCGTACCAAAATCTCGCTTTCCCTTACGTTGCTGCGCTACAGAAGGCAGCGGAAAACGCCTGCAAGGCGCTGGACGTCAACTGCATCGAGACCGACGCCGTCAACGACACCAACAAGGAGCTCACCAACGTCGAGAGCATGATGGCCAAAGGCATCGACTGCCTGGCGTTCGAGGCGGCGAGCCTCGAGGCCTCGGTCGCCTCGATCGACGCCGCCAACAAGAAGGGCGTCCCGGTCGTCCAGTTCAACGGCAAGGCCGGCGGCGGCGACTACGTGACCTTCGTCGGCTCGGAGCAGACCGATTCCGGCGTCAAGCTCGGCATCTACCTCGCCGGGCTCTACAAGCAGCTCGGCAAGGACAAGCTGCGCGGCATCTATCTGCGCGGCGTCGCCGGTCAGGTGACCGACATCGCGCGCAACGACGGCATGAAGAATTACCTCCAGTCGGCGGGCCTGGGCGACAAGATCGAGTTCACCGAGCAGTACGCCGACTATGACCGCGGCAAGGGCCAGTCGGTGACCGAGAGCCTGCTGACCAAGGACAAGAACTACGACTTCATCGTCGCCAACAACGACGACATGATCCTTGGCGCGCTGCAGACCGTGCGCCAGTTCAACCTCGCGGGCAAGATCCACATGAGCGGCGTGGACGGCCTGCCGGAGACGCTGGCCGCGATCAAGAAGGGCGAGCTGGACGCCACCGTGTTCCAGGATCCCGAAGGCCAGGGCGGCGGGGGCGTCTGGGGCTGCTACCTGGCGCTGAAAGGGGTCAAGCTGCCTAAAGACATTCTCATTCCCTTTACTCTGGTGACCAAGAAGAACGTCGACGACTTCGTCGCCATCGCCGATCGCGTCTACGTCAAGTAAGCACGAGCGTTCCGGGAGCCCTGGCGGGTCCGGGCTCCCCTCCACCTCCAACGAAGGGAGCGACGCCATGGACGTCCGCTCGATCGAGCAGGTGCCGCCATCGCCCGAGCACCAGGGCACGGTCCCGGTCTGGTGGCTGTTCCAGCCGCGCGAGCTGCGCGAGGAGACCCTCGGCGGACATCTGGAGCTGGTGAGCGAGTTCGAGGTCGTGGGCGGGGGCGAAGTCCATCCCCACAAGCACCCGACCTTCGAGTTCTACTACGTCCTGAGCGGCCGCGGGCTGATGACGATCGAGGGCGAGTCGCGCGAGATCACGCAGGGTGACCTGGTGAAGATCCCGCCCGACGCCGTCCACAGCCTGAAACCGGTCAGCCCGAACGCATCGATCCGCTGTCTCGCCTTTGCGGTCGCGGTCAAGGACGCGCCGGTGATCGACTACTCATCCGAGTAGCCGGACGCCGCGGCGTCGGCGACGGGGGGACCTGACCTTGCCGGAGGAGCCTTTCGTCTACGTCGGGCTGGCGGGCGACACCGACCCCGGGCGGTTCGTCAGCTCCGGCCTGTTCCGCAGCCGGGGTGCGCGCGCGCCCTGGCAGTCGATCGGCGACGCCCTGCACCCGGCACCGCAGGTCCGCGCGATCGCGACCGATCCGCGCCACCCCGGCCGGGTGACCGTGGCGACCCAGCTCGGGATCTATCGGAGCGATGACGGCGGCGATCACTGGCGACGCCTGCCGGCGCCCGCGCCTGAGCTCGCCGTGTGGTCGCTCGCCCTCGACCCGCAGGATCCCGACGTCATGCTCGCCGGCTACGAGCCCGCAGCGATCCTGCGCACCGCTGACGGCGGCGAGACCTGGGCGCGTCTTTCGATCGAGGTCGCGTTTCCCGACGTGACCCACGGCCCCGATATGCCCAAGCGCGTGACCGGCATCGCGGTCGATCACGCGAATCCGGACGAGATCTATGCCAGCATCGAGATCGGCGGCCTGCTGCGCAGCGCGGACGGCGGGGCGAGCTGGACCTGCGTCACCGAGGGGCTCTACACGGTCGAGGATTCGGTCGATCTGCACGCCGTGGCGCTCCGCCCCGACCGGCCCGGCACCCTGAGCGTGGCGACCCGCGTCGGCTGCTTTCGCAGCGCCGATCGCGGCGCCCATTGGCGTGATCTCCGGATTCCGATGCTCCGCCCGCGCGGCACCTACTGTCGCGCGCTCGCGGTTGCGCCGGATGATCCCGACACCCTCTATGTCGGTGCCGGCAACGACTTCGACGGCGACAAAGGTGCTTTGTTCGCGAGTTCCGATGACGGCCGGAGCTGGCGCGCGCTCGACCTGGGCGTGCCCCTGAAGAGCACCATTTTCGGCTTCGCCCTCGACCCGCGAACGCCCGAGCGCCTGTTCTGCGCGACCAAGTACGGCGGCGTCTTCCGCTCGGACGACCGGGGCGCCAGCTGGCGGATGAACCCGCTGCCGCCCGGCGCCGGGCACGTCTTCGCGCTCGCCGCCGGCTGAGGACCGACCGGCGGGCAATTCAGTGGAGATCAGTGACCGAAGCGGCGATGGCGCTGCTGGAACGCCCGGATCGCGCGCAGCAGGTCGATCTTGCGAAACGCCGGCCAGTCGACGTCCGAGAAGTAGAACTCGCTGTGCGCGCTCTGCCAGAGCAGAAAGCCGGAGAGGCGAACCTCGCCGCTGGTGCGAATGATCAGGTCGGGCTCGGGCGAGCCGGCGGTGTAGAGATGGCGGGCGATCGCCGCCGGCGTGATCTGGTCGACGATGTCCGGGAGCTCGGCGCCCTCCGCCTGCATCTCGCCGAGCAGCGCCCGCACGGCGTCGGTGATCTCTTCGCGTCCGCCGTAGGCGACGGCGATGATCAGCTCCATGGCATCATAGCTCGCAGTGGCTTCTTCCGCGGCCCGGATCGCCGCGAGCGTGCTCTCCGGCAGGAGGCAAAGCCGGCCGATCGCCCGGACGCGGACCCGCCGGCGGTGGATCTGCGGATCGTGGGCAAGGGCCCCGACCTTGGTCTCGATTGCCGACAATATGCCGGAGATCTCTGCCGGGGAGCGGCGGAAATTCGCGGTCGAGAAGACCCAGAGCGTGACCGTGGCGATGCCGAGATCCGCGCACCAGGTGAGCGCATCGTCGAGCTTGCGGGCGCCGATCCGGTACACCTCGCGCGGATCGCTGAGGCCGCGCATGCGGCCGTGCCGCCGATTGCCATCTAGGATGATGCCGATATGGCGGGGCATCGGCCGCTGCCGGACCTGCGCCAGCAGCCGGCGCTCATACAGGTAGTAGAGGAAGCGCTGGAACGGCCCACCGGCCGAGTCGGCCGGCCGTTCGGCGAGCGCACCCGGGTCAGCCTTCGCCTCGCGAACATTGGCGAGGGTCATGAGACGGCAGACCGGCGGGCGATCATGGCGAGCTCGACCAACTGGATTCGAACACGTGCTGCTTTATCAGGGCCGGCTGGCGGGTCAAGGATTGCCTTGCCGTAATCGAGCTCAGAGGGCGAATTTCGCCTGGGCGCGAGGGGGGAGCTGGCGTCGTCACCGCTCGCGCAGGCTTTCCTGCCCGTAGCGCACAAGCGGCGAGAGCAGATAATCGATCACCCGCCTGCTGCCGGTGTTGATCTCGACCATGGCCGCCATGCCCGGGCGGAGGTCGACCATCTTACCGTCGATTTGGATCGCGGCGCGATCGAGCGAGATGCGGGCCGTATACCCGCTGCCTCTGGATTGGGGCTGCGTCGCGGCCGTGGGCGCTGCTCGCGTCGTGGCCTGGTCCTGTGACGGAGATTCGGCGTTGACCGCGTCGCGGGACACCCCAAGCACCTCGCCGTGCAGGAGGCCGTAGCGGGTGAAGTCGAAGGTGGCTATCTTGATCGCCGCTTTCTGTCCCGCATGGACGAAGCCGACATCCTGGTTCGACACCAGCGCTTCGATCTCGAGCGGGCCTTCCGCGGGCACCACCGCCATGAGGGTCTCGGCCGGGGTCACGACCCCGCCGACGGTGTGGATCGCCAGCTGTTGCACGACGCCGTCGACCGGGGCGGTCAAGGTCTGGAGCCGCGTCCGCTGCTCGGCCTTGACCAACTCCTGCGCGAGGTTGTCAGCCTTCTCCTCCGCCTGGGCGAGCTCGTCGAGCCGGGAGCGGCGAAACTCCGCCTCGGCCTGGCGCCGCTGTTCGCCGATCGCGGCGAGCGCCGCCTCGGCCTCGGTCAGGCGGTTCTTCTGCACGACCAGCTCCCGCTCGCTCTCAACCATCTGCTGCTGTTCGGTCAGATAGGTCAGCTTCGAGTCGAGCTGGCGATTGTAGAGGGTTTTGCGCATCTCGAGGCGCTGCTGCTCGATCGGCAACAGGGCCCTGAGCTTGTCCACGGTCGCTGCGACCGCGGCCCGGTTGGCGTCCTGTTGCGCCTGCTGGCGATCGAGCTCGGCGAGCTTGGCCGCGTGCTCGGCGACCTGGCTCGCCATGAGATGGCGCGCCAGCGTCACCTGGGCCGGTGTCGCGCCGGCCGGCGCGACGAACTGCGCAGCCGGCTCGGCCGCATCGGAGAGCGTCGCGCTGAGGCGGGCGATGTCGAGCCGCGCGAGCATCAGCGCCCTCTCCAGCCGATCGCGCTCGGCCACGTTGGTGGTCGGGTCGAGCTCGACCAGCACCTGGCCCGCTCTGACGCTCTGCCCGTCATGGACATGGATCGCGCGGACCACGCCGATCTCGAGCGGCTGGATCACTTTGGTGCGTCCGCTCTGGACGATCTCGCCCGGCGCGGTGGCGACCAGCTCGACGTGCCCGATCGTCGCCCAGGCGAGTGCGAGCAGGAAGAACAGGATGATGCTGGCGCCGATCGTCCGCCCGACGGGTGAGGCAGGCGTCTCGATGATTTCCAGGGCCGCCGGCAGAAACTCAAGCTCATCGCGTCGTCGCCGGCCGCGCGCCAAGGGGCGCCGGGCGACGATCAGCTCAGACGACTTCATGCAGGCCTGCCTGAGCGCGCTGCAGCCGGGCGTAGCTGCCGCCCTGGCGGATCAGCTCGTCGTGAGCGCCATCCTCGACGATGCGGCCGCGCTCGATCGTGACGATGCGCTCGGCCCGGCGGAGGGCGGAGAGGCGGTGGGCGATGATGAACACGGTCCGGCCGCGGCAGATTCGGCGCATGTTCTGCTGGATCATGCGCTCGCTTTCGTAGTCCAGGGCGCTGGTCGCCTCATCGAAGATCAGAATGCGCGGACCGGGCGCGAGGGCGCGGGCGATGGCGATGCGCTGGCGCTGGCCGCCCGAGAGCAGCACGCCGCGATCGCCGACCGAGGTCTCGTAGCCCTGCGGCAGCTCGAGGATGAACTCGTGCGCGCCGGCGAGCGCCGCGGCCGCGATCACCCGCTCCATCGGCATCGTCGGATCGGTGATCGCGATGTTGTCGCGGACCGAGCGGTTGAACAGGAAGTCTTCCTGCAGCACGACGCCGATCTGGCGGCGGAGCCACGCCGCATCGACGAGGGCGAGATCGACGCCATCGACCAGGACGCGGCCGCTCTCGGGCACATAGAGGCGCTGGATGAGCTTGGCGAAGGTCGATTTGCCCGATCCCGACGGGCCGACGACGCCGACGATCTGCCCGGCCGGCACCCGCAGGTCGACGTCGTGCAGCACGACCGGGCTGTCGGCGCGATAGCGAAAGACCACGCGCTCGAAGACCACATCGCCCCGGATCGGCGGCAGGGCGGAGCGGGTCGGGCTGCAGGCGGGCTCGGGATGCGTGTTGAGGATGTCGCCCAGGCGCGCGACCGATAGGCGGGCCTGGTGAAAGTCCTGCCAGATCTGGGCCAGACGCAGCACGGGCTGCGTGACCCGGCTCGCCAGCATGTTGAAGGCCACGAGCTCACCGACGCTGAGGCCACCCTCGATCACCAGGCGCGCGCCAAAATAGAGGATCGCCGCGGTAACCAGCTTGCTGATCAGCTGGACGGACTGGCTCGCGACATTGCCGAGGTTCGCCACGCGGAAGCTCGCCCGGACGTATTCCGCGAGCTGCTCCTCCCAGCGGCGCTGCATCTGCGGCTCGAGCGCCATCGCCTTCAGGGTCTCGATGCCGGTCACGGACTCGACCAGGAAGGCCTGGTTTTCGGCGCCGCGCGCGAACTTCTCGTCGAGCCGATGCCGGAAGATGGGCGTCAACCCGGCCGAGATCCCGATGTAGAACGGAAAGGCCCCGATCACCACCCCGGTCAGGAGCGGCGAGTAGTAGAGCATCACCACCAGAAACACGACCGTGAACACCAGGTCGACCACCAGGGTCAGCGCCGAGCCGGTGAGAAAAGTGCGGATGTTCTCGAGCTCGCGCACGCGCGCCACCGAATCGCCGACCTGGCGCGCCTCGAAATAGGCGAGCGGCAGTGCCACCAGATGCCGGAACAGGCGCGCGCCCAGCTCGACGTCGATGCGGTTGGTGGTGTGCGAGAAGACATAGGTGCGCAGACCGCCGAGCACGGCCTCGAAGATCGAGACGGTGACCAGGCCGATCACCAGGACGTCGAGGGTGGTCAGAGCGCGATGCACCAGGACCTTGTCGATCACAACCTGAAAGAACAGCGGCGAGATCAGCGCGAGGATCTGCAGAAAGAGCGAGGCGATCAGCACCTCGCCGAGGAGGCGGCGGTACTTGACCATCGCCTGGAGGAACCAGGTGATGTCGAAGCGCCGCGCCAGGTCGGGCAGGCTGGCGCGCCGGGCGAACAGCACGAGGCGCCCGTCCCACTCGGCCTCGAGCTCGCCACGCCCGATGACCGACGGCTGACCCTCGAGCGGACGCTGGATCAGCGCGCGGCCGTCGGCGACCTTGGCAAGGATGAAGAAGCCGCCGTCGCGCCGCACCGCGAGCGCCGGAAGCGGCGTCCTGGCGAGACGTCCCCAGTGGCTGGTGATGCAACGCGCTTTCAGCCCGAGCGCCTTGGCGCAGCGCAGCATGTCGGCAATGCCGATCGCCGCTCCGGTCGCGAAGCGGTGGCGGATCTGCTCGGCATCGGCACCGATCCCGTGCAGACGCAGGAGCATCACGAGCCCGGCAAGGCCCGTGTCGGTTGGAGCACCCTGCTCGATCATCGCCGGAACCAAGCGGTTGGCGGACGGCGCCACGAAGGCGTGACCCGTCCGCCGATGAAAATGAAACTGCCGCGCCGCGCGGCGTCAGGGCTCAGCCGTGCTGCGCGGCCAGGACCTGGGGCAGGCTCGGATCGTTGGCGGCCAGAGTCGATGACAGGGTGCTCGTTCCGGGACCACTGGCGCCTAAGCTCGCCATGGACTGCACCAGCTGCGCGACGCGGGGGTCTGACACCGAGATCAGGTCCAACTGCTCTTGCGTTACCAGATCCCTCTCGGAGACCTCCCCGACCCGCCGGGCATAGTACTTGACCTCCGCGGCGCCGGGCTCGACCGCGCTCGTTTCCAGGGTCAGCAAGAGGCCGCCATCGTAATTGCTGTACGGAACGTTCGCCGATGCGTCGAGACTGAGAACCTCGGCAGCGTCCTGGGCCACCGGAGCCGCATTTTCCTGATTGTAGCTGTCGTAGAGCTGCGGATTCGCTTCCATGATGATGCCCGGCTTGGCGGGGTGTTTCCCCCCCTCGGGTACCTCGCCCGCCAGCCATGACCCCTCGGTGCTGACGACCTGGCCGTTCTCGATCGTTTGGGAATCTTCACCGAAGTACCAGACATTCCCCTTCTTGTCCTGTGCATAATAATCGAGCGTATGTTCGGATACATTACCACTACTATCTGACACCGTGTCATCGACTGTCACACACTTGACGCCGTCGATTGTCTTGGGGGGGTTGTCGGTGACTACTTCTGTATCGACCGAGCTACCGTCGGTACTTTTGTAGACGAAGGTGGTGCCGGGCGTGAGGGGAAAGAATGGGTTGTCGATTGTGGTGCTGTTTTCGTTGAAGTCCTTGGGATTGAACTTTGGGGGTTTAGAACCGCCCTGGTTCGTGTTACCTGTGGTTTGCTGGGTCGGGTTCGTCGCCATCTCGGCCTCCGTGCGGTGCGTGCCGGACGGATCGGCACGCGCGGTCAGCTATTATCTATACCCAAGCTGACGCCATCCTGACGCGTGGCGCCACGCGACCGGTCGGTCAGCCGGTGATCAGGTCGGCGCCGCGACCATCATCGCGCGTCTTGGGAAGCGTCGCGGGCTTGGGCGACAGCTTGCGAGCTCTCCACGGCACCGATCAATGAGCGATAGATCTCGCTGTAGCGCTCTCGCAGCGACGACGCGACATGGTCCGCGGCGTCACCGGCCTCGTCGAAGGGCATGCAGACGGGCGTCCCGGGCA
>JBKPDM010000292.1:0-7918 GCA_046727895.1 Pseudomonadota bacterium
CCATGATAGTTCGTCAAGCTGACGAATTATTGGCTTGACTGCACTGCCTGTCAAGCCTTGTACTGGGCTTGTACCAGCCTGGTGTGATCGCCACCCAGAGCCCGGCCTCTCGACATTCGCGTTCCGCCATCGATCGATGTCGCGCCGCAGGTGGTCGTTCTAGCCAAAGCAGTCGAAGCGCCGATAGAAGTCCCTGAGGACGACGAACGGCACCAACTCCTCTGCGGCTTCGTCGATCCACGCTTTTCGGCTTCAGCTCATCGAACGAGAGCACTCGCATGATATAGTCCTGCGCTGTGACCGCTAAAATCACGAACCGGGGTCCCCGAGCGCGGGGCACAGCTTGGTTTGTAAGCCAGCACTTTGCGGAAGAAACGCTCGCGATGAGGTTCAACGAAACCAAGATCAGTTAAGCAACGCACCCTCCGGAGGTCAGAAAAGGTAAGTCGTTCGAGGTGAACCGCGCCGACGACGACACGCTGCTACTCGGCCAGATGCCGCGAAACGGTTTTCGTCTCGCCGATGAGGCCGCGCGGGCGCACCACCAGCACGGCGGCGAGCACGACGCCGATGATGACGATCTGAAGTGACGCCGCCCGTGCCTGATATACGGCGGGGACCAGAGCGCTCAGCCCGGCGCCGGTGACGCTCCACAGACCCCACACCACGAGCGCGCCGAGAAGCGCGCCCCGATTGTTTCCCGACCCGCCGATGATCAGCATCGCCCAGACCTGGAAGGTGATAGCCGAGGCATAGTTCTCGGGCGCGATGAAGCCGATGAAATGGGCCTGGATGGCGCCCGCCAGGCCCATGATGGCGGAACCCAGCGCGAAGGCCTGCAGCCGCAAGCGGTTGGCGTCCTTGCCAAGCGAGATCGCGGCTGCCTCGTCCTCGCGGATGGCGCGCAATACTCGTCCCCAGGGCCCCCGGATCAGCCGCTCGAGGGCGATGTAGACCGAGGCGGTCACCGCCCCGACCAGCGCGAGGTTGGCCAGGTTGAACTCGATCGGCCTTTCCGCGAGGCCGCCGAACGGCCGCGGAATGAACCCGATCCCGAACGGGCCGCCGGTCAGGGCCTCGGCATTGAGGGCGACGAGCTGGATGGTGATGGCGATGCCGAAGGTGGTGATCGCGAGATAATCGGCACGGAGCCGCAGGGTGATCGCGCCGATCGCGGCGCCCGCCAACCCCGAGATGACCGGAGCCACGATCCAGCCAGCCCAGATCGGCAGGCCGAAGCCGCCAAGCCTGCTCGCGAGATCCGGCGTCGTCAGCAAAGCCGAAACATAGGCGCCAATCGCGACGAAACCAGCAACCCCGACATTGAAGAGACCGGTCTGGCCCCACTGCAAATTGAGGCCGAGGCAGATGATGCCGTAGCTTAAGGCGGTGACAAGGAAGAACGCCGCGTAGCTGAGGAGATCGAGGATCATTCGCCTGCCCCGAACAGACCGGTGGGCTTGATCAGGAGCACCGCGATGAGAATCAGAAAGGCTATGGCGGCGCGATAGGCCGCGCCGACGACCAGCACGGCAACCGCCTCCGAGACGCCTACGATCAAGCCGCCGATGACCGCCCCCGGCACGCTGCCGATGCCGCCGAGGATCGCCGCGGCGAAGAGCGGCAGCAACAGGTCGAAGCCCATGAACGGCCGGATCTGAATGGTAATGCCGAGCATGACCCCGGCCGCGCATGCCAATGCGCCGCCGATCATCCATGTCGCCCGGACGACCCGCTCGACGTCGACGCCGGCGACGCGGGCAAGAAGCGGATTTTCCGAAACCGCACGCATTGCCCGGCCGATGGCGCTAAGGGCCATGAAGCGCTCCATGGCGACAACGATCGTCGCCGTCATTGCCAGAAGGAAGATCTGGTCAGGCGTGACTTTGATCCCGAGGCCGAGCGGCAGCGCCATCTGGATCTCGCGTGAAAAATAGGCGGGCTTGGAGGTGAAGATGAACTCGAGGAGGCTGCGCAGCGCCATGGATGCGCCGAAGCTCGCCATCACCATCACGATGGCATTGCCGCGACTGCGCAGTTTCGAAAACAACAGGCGGTCGAGGCCGAGCGCGAGCAGGCCCGTGAGAAGCGCCGCGACGATCCCTGCGATGACGACCGGCCAGCCGAAGGAGAGGGGGCCGATGGTGTCCGCAACGCCGCCGAGCATCATGCCGACTCCGCCGGCCAGGACGAGTGCGATATAGGTGCCCCAAGCGATGAATTCGCCATGGGCAAAATTGGCGAAGCGCAGGATCGAATACGTCAGCGTGACGCCAATCGCCCCGAGCCCGATGAGCGCGCCCATGATCAAGCCATCGGCGAGGAACTGGAGGTTCATGCCGCGCCCTCCAGGGGCTTGGCTCCCAGGTAGAGCCGGCCGATCGACGGGTCGCGCGCGATGTCCGCCGCCGTTCCTTCGTGCGCACTGCGCCCCTCCACGAGGATGAGGGCGCGATCGGCCAGCGCCAGCGCGGCCCTGGCATTCTGTTCGACGATCAGGATCGTGATGCCGGTGGCCCGGATCTCGGCGAGCTTGGCGAACACCTGCGCCAGCATTTTCGGAGACAGTCCGGCGGAAGCCTCATCGAGCATCAAAAGGCGCGGCTTTGCGATCAGCGCCCGCGCCACCGCGAGCATCTGGCGCTGCCCGCCCGACAGGCGGCCCGCCGCGAGATGGCTCTGCCGGGCAAGGTCGGGGAACAGCGCGAGCATCGCCGCGATCTGGCCAGCCCGCGCGGACCGGGGCAGAAGATCGGCGGCGAGGCGCAGATTGTCGGCAATCGACATCAGGGTGAAGACGTTCTCGGTCTGAGGCACGAAGCCCAAGCCGCTGCGCACGAGCTGATGCGCATTGGTCGTCGTAATGTCTTGTCCGTCGAGCGCGACGGTTCCGCCGAATTTCGGAACCAGGCCCGCGATCGCCTTGATCAGGGTCGATTTGCCGGCCCCATTCGGTCCGAGGATCGCGACGATCTCGCCCGCCCTGATCCGCAAGCTGATGCCCCGTACGATCGGAGCACCGGCTTCGTAACCCGCCCGCAGCTCATCGACGGCGAGGATCGCCGAAGTCATGGCACCGCGCCGCCCAGATAGGCATCGATCACTCGAGGATCGCCGATGGCCTTGGCAGGCGTTCCCTCGAACAGCACCCGTCCCGCCGACATCACCACCACATGACGGCACAGCCGCGCTACCAAGTCCATGTTGTGCTCGATGATGAGGAAGGCCGCGCTCTGCCGATTGATTTCGGCGATCCGTTCGATGATCGACCCGAGCAACGCCGGATTTACCCCGGCGCCCGGCTCGTCGAGGAGGATGATACGGGGATCGGCCATCAGGACGCGACCCAGCTCCAGCAGTTTCCGCTGGCCGCCGGAGAGCACCCGCGCGGGTTGCCTCGCCAGCCGCTCAAGGCCGAGAAACTCCAGCAGCGTCATCGCCTTTTCAGCATTGATTCGTTCCTCGCGCCCGACGCGGGCAGGCCTTATCCAGTTGGGCAGGATGCGCTCGCCCGTTTGGTTCTGCGCCGCGGTCAGCAGGTTCTCCAGGAGCGTCATCTCGGCGAACGGACGCGGGATTTGGAAGGTCCGGCCAAGCCCCCGCGCGATGCGTCGATACGGCTTGTCCGCGGTGATGTCCGACCCTTCGAGCCGAATCTCGCCGCTCGTCGGTCGAAAGCTGCCCGCGATCAGGTTGAACAGCGTCGTCTTGCCGGCGCCGTTCGGACCGATCAGGCCTACGATCTCGCCTTTCGCCACGCTGAGCGACACATCGGCAACCACTGTGGCGCCGCCGAAGCGCTTCGTGACCGATCGGACTTCGAGCACACCTCTTCCCCACCAAGGCTGGCCGCTGTTATCATTCCTCCTGCCGCGCTGCCAGCCCTCGATACAAGGACACGATCACCATGGCCGCTGTCCCGGATGCCAGTTTCGAGCTCTACGATCTGCGGGTGGAAGTCGTCGCCCCCGCAGGGGCCAAGCTGTATTGCGGCGCCAGGCCAGGCGATCACTTTGAGCTCAGGGGCGAGATGCTGCATTTGCCGTCCGGGCAGGGCTTTTCGATCTATTCTCTCGCTGCGGTACTGCCGCTGCTCGCTGCCAAACAGCGCATCACGGACCCTCATGACTGGATGTCGACCGACGCCGAGGTTGCCTGCCCGGACCCCAACTGCCCCAGCAGGTTGCGCATCACCCGGCTCGGCAAACGAACCTTCAGCCACGCCCAGACCACCGCGGTCGCCCTGAACCGGGGATCGGGCGCTTGAGTCGGAGCGAGCATCTGCAGCTTCGCCCAGGTTACGAGATATCGCGGGTCATCCGCGGCGGCTGGCAGCTCGCCGGCGGCCACGGTCCGATCGACCGGCAGACCGCCATAACCGATCTCGCAGCTTCTTTCGCCGCCGGGATCTCAACCTTCGACTGCGCCGACATCTATACCGGCGTCGAAGAGCTGATCGGCGAGTTCCGCAGCCGCTACCGAAACAGTCACGGGGCCGAGGCGCTTTCCGGCCTGAAGGTCCACACCAAATTCGTGCCAGATCTCGACATCCTGCCGGTGATCTCCAAAGCGCACATCCGCGCGGTGATCGACCGATCACTGCGCCGGCTCGGGATGGAACGGCTCGATCTCGTGCAGTTGCACTGGTGGGACTATGCCCTTCCGGGCTGTGTCGAGACGGCGCTGTGGCTGAAGGAGTTGCAGCAGGAAGGCAAGATCAACCTGCTCGGCGGCACCAATTTCGACACGCCGCACACGGGCGAGCTTCTCGCCGCGGGCGTGCCACTGGTCAGCATGCAGGTGCAATACTCGCTGCTCGACCCACGCCCCGAGCATGGGCTGGTCGGGCATTGCCGGGAGCGCAACGTTCATCTCCTTTGCTACGGCTCGATGGCGGGCGGCTTTCTCAGCGATCGCTGGCTCGGATGCGCTGAGCCTGCACCCCCGTTCGAGAACCGCTCGCTCACCAAGTACAAACTGATCATCGACGATTTCGGCGGCTGGGCGCTGCTCCAGAAGCTGTTGCAAAGGCTACGGAACGTGGCCGACCGGCACGGGGTGGATATCGCCACGATTGCCAGCCGTGCCGTCCTCGAGCGGCCACAGGTGGCCGCAGTCATCGTCGGTGCGCGCGGCAGCAGCCATCTGCCGGCAAACCTGGCGATCATGGGATTGCGCCTCACTGCGGCCGACCACGCCGAGATCGACGCGGTGCTGGCAGAGCGCCGTGGGCCTGCAGGCGATACTTTCACCCTCGAGCGCGACCGGGCTGGGCGCCATGGCTCGATCATGAAGTACGATCTCAACAAGCAGGCATCATGACACCGCTGGCGACCGCCGCGACCCACGAGGTCGAGGCCCTGCACGCCGCCTTCGTGGACCTGTTTACCGGCCGTTCGAGCGATCTCGACCGATGTACCGCGGCCCTTGCCGCGGACTTCGAAATGGTGACGCCTGAGGGCGCATGCCTTGGCCGCGAAGCGGTCCTCGCCGGACTTCGGACGGCCCGCGCGGGCGCCGATTTCCGGATCGCGATCTCCGCCATCCGTCCGATCTGGGAGCACGGTGATTGGGTATTGCTCCAGTATGTTGAGCAACAGTATCGTGAGGGCAGGACGACCCGGCGCCGATCGACGGCCCTGTTCGAGGCTCGTACCGAAGCGCCGTGCGGAGTTGTCTGGCGGTACCTGCACGAAACCTGGATGCCAAATGCCGGGTCATGAACGGGGAATGTGCCCCCCAAGGGGGAGCTCAGGGAGTACACCATGAAGCGTGTTGCGTTGGCGGTGGCCGCGCTTGCAGCCATCATCGCTGCGCCTGGCGCAAGTCAGGCCGCGAATTGCGACATCACGGTCGGTCTCGTGATGGAACTGACCGGGCCGGCGGGTGAGTACGGCCAGGCGGGCGCCAAATCTGTCGAGATGGCATTCCGCGACATCAATGAGGCGGGCGGCGTGATCGATGGCTGCAAGCTCCTGACCGACACGCGCGATTCGCAGAGCCAGGGCAACGCCGCCGTCGACGTGGCGACGCAGCTGGTTCAGGTCAAGAAGGTTCCGGTTATCATCGGCGGCATCATCTCATCGGTCTCGATCCCGATCCTCACCTCGGTGACGGGCCCCGCCAAGGTCGTTCAGGTTTCGCCCGCCTCCTCGTCGCCGACGTTGACCGCGCTCGGCCGTGAGGGCAAGACCAATGGGGTCTTCTTCCGCACCATAACCTCGGACGCGCTGCAAGGCGTGGCAGCGGCCAAATACGCTCTTGACCAAGGGTTCAAGAAGCTGGCCGTCATTCACGTCAACAACGATTTCGGCGTGAACATGGTCAAGGAGTTCTCCAAGGCCTACAAGGCGATGGGCGGCGAGATCATCTCGGTCACTCCTTACAACGAGAAGCAACCGAGCTATGAGGCCGAGGTCACCGCCGCGATGGCCGGCAGCCCGGACGGCCTGTATCTCATCAGCTATCCGGTCGACGGTGCCACGATTGCGCGGCAATGGATCTCGCAAGGCGGCACGCCCAAGTTCCTCCTGAACGACGGCATGAACAGCACCGACTTCATCACCAATGTCGGAGCGAAATATCTCGAGGATGCCTATGGCACCTCCTCGGGCACCAATCCGACGCCGTCCACCGACTACTTCGTGAAGAACTACAAGGACTTTTCCGGCATCGATCCGTCGAACCCGGCGGCCGACCGTTCGTATGATGCAGGCGCGATCGTCGGTCTCGCCATCGCCCAGGCCGGCAAGGCGGATTCGGCGGCGATCAAGGATGCGATCCGGAAGGTGCTCGATCCCAAGGGCGAGGTCATTCATGCCGGCAAGGACGAATTCGCCAAGGCGCTCCAGCTGATCAAGGACGGCAAGCCAATAAAATACGAAGGTGTCATCGGTCCGGTCTCCTTCGATGAGTATGGCGACATCACCGGCCCGTTCCGTCTGTGGCGGATCCACAATGGCGAGGTCATCACGGTCGGAGAGATGACGACTGCCGACGTCGACGCCATCAAGGCGAAGATCGGCAACTGAACCATCGCAACTTACGCAGCGGAGAAGCCGCCGCGCCAGGGCGGCGTCTGCGCTTCGCCAGAACTTCGCCATGAAGCAAAGGCCCGCGCGGATCTTGCTCGCCCCCGGCCTCGAGATCAGCCGTCTGGTGACCGGCCTCTGGCAGATCGCCGACATGGAAAGGAATGGGCGGAAACTCGATCTCGACGCTCTGGCGCGAGAGCTGGCGATCTACGCCGAGGCAGGCTTCGACAGCTTCGATATGGCCGACCACTATGGCAGTGCGGAAGACGTTGCCGGCCGGTTCAACGCCCTTCGGCGCAGCGGCGAGGTCGCGCTCGCGCATCCGGTCCTCCTGACCAAATGGTGTCCGAAACCCGGTCCGATGAATCGCGATGTCGCACGCTCCGCTGTCGCGTCTGCGCAGCGGCGCCTGCAGACGCGCAAGATCGATCTGATGCAGTTCCACTGGTGGGCGTTCCAGCACCCGGGCTGGATCGACGCCTTGAAGGAGCTTGCCGAACTTCGGCGGGAAGGCGCTATAGCCCATCTCGGCACCACCAATTTCGACACCGATCATCTGCGCCTGCTGATCGATCACGGCATTCCGATCGCGGCAAATCAGGTCTGTTTCTCCCTGCTCGATCGCCGCGCGGCCGGCGCGATGACCGAGCTGTGCAGCCGATCGGGCGTGCGCCTCCTCGCCTATGGCACCCTCGCAGGCGGGCTCCTCACCGAAAAATGGTACGGCAGGCCGCGGCCGGCCGAGCGCGATATCGCCGATTGGAGCACAATGAAGTATCTCCGCTTTGTCGATCAGATCGGCGGCTGGAATGTCTTGCAGAAACTCCTGGAGGTTATCGCGCAGGTGGCTGGCAAGCATCGCGTGTCGATGGGCAATGTAGCGA
>JBKPDM010000293.1:0-3649 GCA_046727895.1 Pseudomonadota bacterium
CCATAACTACAACCAGGTCTTCGAGGTGTGCGATCGCATCAACTTCCTGCACTTCGGCGAGATCGTGCTCGACGCCTCCACATCGCAGACGAGCGAGGAAGAACTGATCCGCATTGTCAAATCGGGCCTCGGCCCGCAGGCGATCGAGGCCGCGGCGAGCGAGGTCATCATAGCGTGACGGGTCGATAGGAGAGCCTGTTGCCGGATCGTCCGGCGCGTCGCCGCGGGGCGAGCATTGACCGACCCCGCGGTGCAGCGTGATCGGGGGGATAGAGGACCAGCTCACCCGCGGGCAGCTTGAGCTCCCGCTCGCCAATGCCCCCACGTCTGGCAGAGTTTCGCTCAGCGGCCCTGCCTGTTAGCAATGCGCGCTGCAAACTCTTGGAATGATACGATGAAGCTGTTCGATCTGTCCGGCCGGGTGGCGATCGTCACGGGCGGCAATGGCGGCATCGGGCTCGGCATGGCGAAGGAGCTCGCCGCGGCCGGCGCGGCCGTGGTGATCGCTGCCCGCAGCCGCGACAAGAGCGCCGCGGCGGTGGCGGAGCTGACCGCGCTCGGCGCCAGCGCGCTCGCGGTCGAAGCCGACGTCAGCGGGCAGGCGTCCTGTCAGGCGATGGTCCAGACGCTCTCGATCGGTTCGACCGGCTCGATATCCTGGTCAACAACGCCGGCACCAACATCCGCAGGCAGCCCGAGGAGTACACGCTCGAAGAGTGGCGCCTGATCCTCGAGACCAACCTCACCAGCGCTTTCATGGGCTCGCAGGCGGCCTACCCCGCGATGCAACGGGCGGGCGGCGGCAAGATCATCATGATCGGCTCGATGATGTCGATCTTCGGCGCTTCGTTCACCGCCGCCTACGCTTCGACCAAGGGCGGCATCGTCCAGCTGGCCAGGGCGCTCGCTTGCGCCTGGGCCAAGGACAACATTCAGGTCAACGCGGTGCTGCCTGGCTGGATCGACACCGAACTCACCGTGCGTGGGCGGCGCGACATCCCGGGCCTCGAGCAACGGGTCCTGGCGCGCACCCCGGCCGGTCGCTGGGGCCACCCGGACGACTTAGCCGGCATCGCCGTGTTCCTGGCCAGCCCAGCCTCGGACTTCGTCACCGGCGCCGCAATCGCCGTCGACGGTGGTTATTCAGTCCAGGGTTAGCTGCCCTTCGAGCCGGGAAAATCGGACCTCGCCCGCCACCCGCGCGATATCCGAGCGGCGGCTCTCAGCCTTTGGGCTCGTAGCCTTCGACCAGGATGGTCCGGCTGTTCGCCGCCTTGTGGCGGAGGCCGATGATCGCCTGGTATTCCGGCGAATCATGGAAGCGCCGGGCGGCCGCGATGTCCGAGAACTCGATCACCGCGAGGCGCGCCGGCTGCTGGTCGCCCTCCAGCAGCTCAGCCTTGCCACCGCGCACGATGAACCGGCCGCCATACTGCTCGATCACGGCTGGTGTGCGCGCCTTGTACTTCTCGTAGGTCTCGGGATCCGTTACCTCGATCTCGGCGATGATGTATGCAGCCATGCTTTGCCTCCCTCGGTTGCTGCGCCGCCTCAAGGGCTCGCGCGATCACTTGTAGCCGAACTCGCGCGGCAGCCATAGAACGGTCTCGGGCAGCAGCACCATCGCGAGCAGCGCTGCGATCAGCACGAACAGGAACGGCCAGATCTCGGCGATCATCTCCCTGAGCGAGATGCCGGTCAGGCCGTTGAGCACGAACAGCAGCACGCCGTAGGGTGGGGTGATCAGGCCGATCATGATGTTGACCACGATCACGACCCCGAAGTGAACGAGGTCGATGCCGAGCGCCTTGAGGGTCGGGATCAGGAGCGGCACCAGCACGAGCAGCATCACCGTCGCGTCGAGGAAGCAACCGAACAGCAGGAACAGACCGTTGACCAGCAGGAGGAACAGGAGCGGCGGCAGGTTGAGCCCGCCGAGCCAGGCCGCGAGCAGGTTCGGGATCTGCTCGCTGGCGACGATGTAGTTGAAGACGAACGCGCCGCCGATGATCAGGACGACCATCGCCGAGGAGCGCGCCGAGTCGACGAAGATGCGGAGCAGGTCGTTGGCACCCAGCGTCCGATAGCCGAGCCCGGCAAGGAGCAGAGCGTAGCCCGCGGCGACCGAGGCCGCCTCGGTCGGGGTCATCGCACCGCCGTAGATGCCGCCGAGCAGAATGACCGGCAGCAACAGCGTCGGGAAGGCCCGCGCCGTGAGGGCGGGCAGTTGCCTGAGCGGTACAGGTGCCTCGACCGGAAAGTCCCGCCGCGCGGCACTCCACGCCACCATCGCCATGAGCGCGCCGGCCATGATCAGGCCCGGGATCACGCCGCCCAGGAACAGATAACCGACCGAGGTGTCGGAGACGAGCGCGTAGAGGACCATCGGAATCGATGGCGGAATGATCGGACCAATGGTCGCCGAGGCCGCCGTGATCGCCGCGGCGTAGCCGGGCGGATAGCGGTTCTCGGCGCGCATCATGTCGACGATGACCTTGCCGATGCCGGCGGCGTCGGCGATCGCGCTGCCGCTCATGCCCGAGAAGATCAGGCTCGCGACCACGTTGACGTGGGCGAGCCCGCCGGGCAGGCGCCCGACCAGCGCGAGGCAGAAGGCCAGCAGGCGCTCGCTGATCGTGCCGGCATTCATGATGTTGGCGGCAAGGATGAACAGCGGCACCGCGAGCAGGACGAAGCTGTTGTAGAGGCCGTTCAGGATCTGCTCGGCCGCGAGCCCGACGTCCTGGCCGGCCGCGAACAGATAGGCGATGCCGGCGATCAGCATGGCGAAGGCGATCGGCATGCCGATCGCGCCCGCCGCCAGGAACAGCGCGAGCATCAGGAGAAAGGCCGCGCTCATGCTGAGCTACAGATGCGCGCGCCAGTTCGACCCGAGCAGATCCATCAGCCGCCGGACCGCACGCCAGATCACCGCCAGCATGAACAGAAGAAAGACGCTGAAGACGAGATCGAAGCGAAGGTGCAGGACCCAGGTCGAATCGATCGCCATGAAGCGGACGAAGTCGAAGGTCGCCGGCAGCGCCGCGGCGAAGAGGGCCGCGATCAGAACGGTGCTGATGACCGCCAGCACGCGCCGCAGCGGCGCCGGCGCGCTCTGATAGAACAACGAGAAGGCGACGTGATCCTGTTCACGGATCAGGAAGGCGAGCGTCCAGAAGGTGAACCAGACGTAGGTGATCAGACACACCTCGAGCGACCACTCGAGCGGCTGGTCGACCACGTAGCGCATGAACACCTGCAGGAGAAAGGCGCCGAACATGGCCGCGAGCAGCAGCGCACCCACGACCTCGGCGACCTTGTGCAGGACGGCGCGGGAACGGGCTAGCATCTGAGCAGACTTTCGCGCGTGATCATCTGCCTGTGATTTCCGAAGACCATCGTGCCTGCCAGCTTATTCCCGACGTCTACCGCAGCTCTTTGAGCAACGCCTTGGCGTCCTTGAGGTCGGCGGTGTCGAAGCCCTCGGTGAAACCGTCGGAGATCGGCAAGAGGCAGGTCGCAAGCCTCGGACTGTATGGTCCTTAACGGATTGTCAGCCGGCTCTTTTTCGCCCCTTGCGTCGTCCGTCGACGTAGTCGCGGAGCGCGGCGTTAATCTTCGCCGGCCAGTCCTCGCCCTGTTGCCGAAA
>JBKPDM010000294.1:0-3704 GCA_046727895.1 Pseudomonadota bacterium
CCCTCGCCTGCGCTCGTGCCCGCCGCTCGGCGACCGCGAGAAACTCTGGTCCTCCGGGTCGTGCTGCGAGTACGAACGAGCGGATGGAACCCGTCAACGTTGCTCCGGGCCTGTGGGTGCTCGACGACATCCTCCGGCTGCAAGGGCTGCGCTTTCCGGTTCGCTCGGGCATCTTCCAGCTTCAGTCCGGCAACCTCCTCATCCTGTCCCCACTTCCGCGGATCGATGAAGCGGCGGCAGCCATCAACGTCCTGGGGCGCGTGACGGCCATCGTCGCCCCCAGCGCCCTTCATCACCTGGGTCTCCCTGCTGCGCGGCTGGCCTTCCCAAGTGCTCGGGTCTTCGGACCGACGGCGCTCAAGGCCAAGCTCCAAGGACAGCCGATGCCCGAGCCCTTGGTCGACGCGGCGGAGAACCCGTGGACCGGAGCGATGGAGTTGGTCCCCATCGAGGGAATGCCCCGCATGGCAGAGACGGCGTTCTTCCATCCTTCCAGTGGGACGCTGTGGCTGACAGACCTCTGCTTCAACATTCGGCACAGCGCTCACGGTCCCACCCGTCTGCTCATGCGCCTCAACGGGGCCTGGGACCGGTTCGGGCCCTCCCGCATCGCCCGCGGCATGGTGCAGGACGGGCGCGCTCTGCGGCGGAGCGTGGAGCGGATGCTGGCGCTCAAGCCGAGGCGACTGCTTCCGGCGCACGGCGACCCGGTGGAGGAGCGAGCCACCGAGGTGTTGTCCGCGGCGTTCGCTTACCTGCCGCGCTGAGGACGCTCTTGGCGAGGGCCCGCGTGATAGCGTGGCCGCCACTGTGATCTGGTGGATGTGGCTCCTGGCCGGCCTGGGCCTGCTGATCATCGAAATGGTGACCCCGGGAGGCTTCTTCGCCTTCTTCTTCGGGGCCTCGGCCATCGTGGTGGGGGTGCTCAGCGCGGCGCACCTGGCGGGACCGGATTGGTTGCAGTGGGCACTCTTCACCGGCCTCTCCGTCCTGGGGGTGGTGGTCTTTCGGCGTCCACTGATGCAACGCTTCGGGATGGGCCCGCCGGCCTTCCCCGTCGAGGAGCTCAAAGGAGAGTGGGCGACGGTGACGGAGGAGATCCGTCCGGGTGACATCGGGAAGGTCGAGCTCCGCGGGGCCGCCTGGACCGCTCGCGCCAATCGCACGGTCCACGTCGGCGAACGGGTCCAGGTGGAACGCATCGAGGGGTTGACTGTTTGGCTGGCGAATTCCGAGAGCCGAGGGGGCTGGTCCTCCGGCGGAGGGAGCACATGACGGAAGCACTGGTGGTGTTCTTCGTCTTGGCGGTCATCGTCTTCATCGTCTTGATGCGCACGGCGGTGGTGGTGCCGCAGCAGAACGCCTTCGTGGTGGAACGGTTGGGCCGTTTCAGCGGAGTGATGGAAGCGGGCTTCCATCTGCTGGTGCCGTTCGTTGACTCGATCCGTTATCGCCACACGCTCAAGGAACAAGCGATCGACATCCCTGAGCAGATCTGCATCACCAAGGACAACGTTCAGGTGGGCGTGGACGGCATCCTCTACATGAAGGTGATGGATCCCCGCCGTGCCTCCTACGGCATCACCAACTATGGCTTCGCCATCACCCAGCTCGCCCAGACCAACCTGCGCAGCGAGGTGGGCAAGATCGACCTGGACAAGACCTTCGAGGAACGCACCCACATCAACAGCCAGGTGGTGAGCGAGGTGGACAAGGCCTCGGAAGCCTGGGGCGTGAAGGTGTTGCGGTACGAGATCAAGAACATCACCCCCCCGCGCGACATCATCGCCGCGATGGAGAAGCAGATGCGCGCCGAGCGGGAGAAGCGCGCCACCGTTCTTCAGTCTGAGGGCGAGCGGGACGCGGCCATCAACACCGCCGATGGCCAGAAACAGCAGGTCATCAAGCAGTCGGAGGCCAAGAAGCAGCAGCAGATCAACGAGGCGGAGGGCCAGGCCCAGGCCATCCTGGCCGTGGCGCGCGCCACTGCCGAGGGGATCCGGGCCGTGGCCGAGGCGATCCAGATGGGTGGGGGCTTCGAGGCCGTCCAGCTCCGGGTCGCCGAGCAGTACATCAACGAGTTCGGCAAGCTGGCCAAGTCGGCCAACACGCTGGTGGTGCCGTCGAATCTGAGCGACGTGGGCGCGATGATCGGCCTGGCGATGAGCGCCATCCGGCCGAAGGTGGAGGGGAAGGCGGAGGTGAGGGGCCCGCTGGCACCGCCCCGCTGATAGAGGCGAGCGGTACAGGGACGCGTCGCGCTTGGCCACGCCGCGCCGCGTGAGTCGTCGAGGGCTGACAGCCGCCGAATCCCCGGTGTAGAGCGGTCGGCTCATGTCCACGACCGCGTTCCTCCTCGTTCCGCTGGTAGCACTCTCCGCTGCTCCGGCATCGGCTCCGGCGCCGCGAGTTCCCGACGAGGCTCAGCTCCGCAAAGCCCTGGCGCGATTCGCCGAGACCCCACTCGAGGTCGACCTGAGCAAGATGCCGGTCTCGGAGCGTAAGGCCCTCGCACGGCTCGTCCAGGCTTCCCGCGTGCTCGACCCGCTCTTCCTCCGCCAATCCTGGGCGGGGAGCGAGGCCTGGCTGGTGAAGCTGGCCGCCGATTCGAGCGCACTGGGCCGGGCGCAGCTCCGGATGTTCCTCCTCAACAAGGGCCCTTGGGATCGACTCGAGCATGACGCCCCCTTCCTGCCCGGAGTTCCCGCCAAGCCGGAGCCGGGGAACTTCTATCCAGCGGGCGCGACGAAGGAAGAGATCACTCGTTGGGTGGGCACGCTCTCCCCCGACCAGCGAGCGCAGGCGACCGGCTTCTTCACCACCCTTCGCCGGGGGCCAGGGGGTGGGTTCGTGATCGTCCCCTACAGCCTGGAGTACCAGGGTGAGCTGGCCCGAGCTGCAGCGCTCCTCCGCGAAGCGGCCGAATCGACCACCCAGCCCAGCCTGAAATCCTTCCTCCAGAAGCGAGCCCAGGCGCTCCTCTCCAACGACTACGCCGATTCCGACGTGGCTTGGATGCAGCTGGACTCGAGCATTGAACCGACCTTCGGTCCCTACGAGGTCTACGAGGACGGCTGGTTCAACCAGAAGGCCGCGTTCGAGGCCTACATCACCCTTCTCGACGATGCCGAGACGGACAAGCTGCAACGCTTCTCCGGGCAGCTGCAGGCTCTGGAGAACACGCTCCCGATGGAGGATCGATACAAGAACCCAAAGATCGGTGCGCTCGCTCCGATCCGGGTCGTCAACTCCATCTTCGCCGCCGGCGATGCGAACCGGGGCGTCCAGACCGCGGCCTACAACCTGCCCAACGACGAGCGAACCGTCGCCTCGCACGGAACGAAGCGGGTGATGCTCCGCAACGTGGAGCAGGCCAAGTTCGAGAAGACGCTCCTGCCCATTGCCCGGGTTGCCCTGCGGCCGGCGGCGGTGAAGGACGTGCAGTTCGCGGCGTTCTTCACCCAGATCCTCTTGCACGAGCTGATGCACGGAATCGGGCCGCAGACGATCACCGTGAACGGTCGGCGGACCACTCCGAGGCTCGAGCTGGAGGAGAGCTACGGACCGATCGAGGAGTGCAAGGCCGACGTGGTTGGGCTCTGGGCGATGGACCGTCTGGTCGGGCAGGGTCTTCTGTCCCCGGAAATTGGCCGGACGATGCACACCACCTATCTGGCCAGCGCCTTCCGGTCGCTGCGCTTCGG
>JBKPDM010000295.1:0-19591 GCA_046727895.1 Pseudomonadota bacterium
TCATACCGCCGCCGGGGCGGTGCGGGCAAACCGGCCGCGCGCTCCGCCCGGAGAGCGCCGATTTGCCAGCGGCACGGGCGCGCGGTACGGTTCGGGCGGAGCAGCGGTGCCGGCGAGCGGGATTGCAAGACGATGAGCGAGCAGGATCAGGACTACGGCTTCGAGACCCTGGCGATCCACGCCGGCGCGGCGCCCGATCCCACGACCGGGGCGCGCGCGACCCCGATCTATCAGACCACGTCCTTCGTGTTCGACGACGTCGAGCACGCCGCTTCGCTGTTCAACCTGCAGCGCTTCGGCAACATCTACTCGCGGATCACCAACCCCACGGTCTCGGTGCTCGAGGAGCGGATCGCGGCGCTCGAGGGCGGCAGCGCGGCCTGCGCCGTGGCGAGCGGCCACGCGGCCCAGTTCGTCTGCTTCCTCAACCTGATGGAGCCGGGCGACGAGATCATCTCCTCGACCAGGCTCTACGGCGGCTCGATCACCCAGTTCAGTGAGACCTTCCCCAAGTTCGGCTGGCGGGTGCGCTTCGCCGATCCGACCAGGCCCGCGGACTTCAAGAAGGCGCTCCGCAAGCGCACCAAGGCGATCTTCATCGAGAGCGCTTCCAACCCGGACGGCGTGGTCGCCGACCTCGAGGCGATCGCCGGGATCGCGCGTGGCGCGGGGGTGCCGCTGATCGTCGACAACACCATGCCCACCCCCTACCTCTGCCAGCCGGTCCGCCACGGCGCCGACATCGTCGTCCACTCGATGACCAAATACATCGGCGGCCACGGCAACTCGATGGGCGGCGTGATCGTCGACGGCGGCACCTTCGACTGGTTCCAGAGCGACAAGTTCCCGGCGCTGACCGAGCCGACCAAGGCCTATCACGGCATCCGGTTCGCCGAGACCTTCGGCGATTTCGGCTTCGCCATGCGCTGCAAGGCGGTAGGCCTGCGCGACACCGGGCCCTGTCTCTCGCCGTTCAACGCCTTCCTGCTCCTGACCGGCTGCGAGACGCTCCCCTTGAGGATGCAAAGGCACGTCGAGAACGCGCAGGCCGTGGCCGAATTCCTGGCCGGGCATCCGGCGGTCGCCTGGGTGTCCTATCCGGGCCTCGCGAGCAGCCCGTTCCATGCGCTCGCCAGGCGCTACATGCCGCGCGGCACGGGCGCGGTCTTCACCTTCGGGGTCAAGGGCGGCTACGAGATGGGCATCAAGGTGGTCGAGGGCTGCGAGCTGCTCTCGCACCTCGCCAACATCGGCGACACGCGCTCGCTGATCATCCACCCGGCCTCGACCACGCACCGCCAGCTCGACGAGGAGCAGCTGAGGAAGGCGGGCGCCGGGCCCGAGGTGATCCGGCTCTCGATCGGCCTCGAGACGGCGCGCGACATCATCGCCGATCTCGAGCAGGCGCTCCGCGCCGCCGCGCCGCACACCCGCGCCGCTTAGGTGCTATCACGGTGCCCCACGATCGAGATTGTGATGTTGGGCGCGCATTGGTAGAATAGTGCCATCAGCGTCTACCAGGGAACCTGCGCGGCCATGAGCCTGAACATCAAGAGCCCGGAGGCGCACGAGTTGGCGGCTGAGCTGGCGCGCCTCACCGGCGAGAGCATGACCAAGGCGGTGACCGAGGCGATCCGCGAGCGGCTCGAGCGCGAGAAAGGAAAGCGCGACGAGGACAAGCTCTTCGCCGAGCTCATGGAGATCGCGGAGCAATGCGCCGCCTATCCGCGTCGCGACGACCGAAGTCTCGAGGAGTTCCTCTACGACGAGCGCGGACTGCCGCGCTGATGGTCGTCGACAGCTCGGCGCTCGTTGCCATCCTGCGCAAGGAACCCGAAGCGGCTCGGTTCACGCGCGCCATTCTGCGCGATCCCGTGCGCCTGATCTCGGCCGCCAATCTCCTGGAAGCGGGAATCGTCATCGACAACCAGGCCGGTCTCAGCGCCGGGCGGCGGCTGGATGCGTTCGTCGAGCGGGCCGGGATCGGCATCGAGCCGGTGACCGAGGCGCAGGTTCGGATCGCCCGGCAGGCCTACCTCGACTTCGGCCGCGGCAATCATCCGGCCGGGCTCAACTTCGGTGACTGCTTTGCCTACGCGCTGGCCAAGGCGACCGGCGAGCCGCTCTTGTTCAAGGGCGACGACTTCGGACAGACCGACATCAGGGCGTATCGAGCGCCCGGCAGCTGATCGCCCCGCGTCCCAAGGCTGTCTGCGCTTGCTCTTAGCACGGCAGCGGACGTCGAGCTTGTGGCGCTGAAGGCGCTTTGGTAGAATGCCATCACATTTGTCTACCAAGGGAGCTATGCGACCGTGAGCCTGAACATCAAGAGCCTGGAGGCGCACGCCATGGCGACCGAATTGGCGCGCCTCACCGGCGAGAACATGAGCAAGGCGGTGACCGAAGCCCTGCGCGAGCGCCTCGAGCGCAAGCGACGCGAGCGCGACCGAGAGAAGATGGTCGCCGAAGCAATGGCGATCGCTCGCCGGGTGGCCAGCTATCCGCGCAAGGATCGACGCCCACACGGCGAGTTTCTCTACGACGAGCGCGGCCTGCCTCGCTGATGATCGTCGACACGTCCGCGCTTCTGGCGGTTCTGTTTGCGGAGCCAGAGGCGGAAGATTTCGCTCGAGCGATCGCCGGGGCGGAAGTGTCCAGGATGTCGGCAGCCAACCTTCTGGAGGCCGGCATCGTTGCCGACAATCAGGCCGACTTGCGGACAGGAAGGCAGCTGGATGCTTTGGTCGCCAACTTCCGCCTGCGCATCGAGCCGGTGACCGAGGCGCAGGTTCGGATCGCGCGGCGGGCCTACCTCAACTTCGGCCGCGGCAATCATCCGGCCGGGCTCAACTTTGGTGACTGCTTCGCCTACGCGCTGGCCAAGGCGAGCGGCGAACCGCTGCTGTTCAAGGGTGACGACTTCGGACGAACCGACATCAGGGCGTATCGACCGCCCGGCAGCTGATCGCCCGGACTCGACCCGCAAAGCCTGCGGCAGACTAGAGGACAGTCCCCGATCGATTAATCGCCGGATCTCAACCAGGCGCTTCGCCGCGCCGCCCCGCAGCCCCGCGCGAGCGCCGCTTAGGGGACAGTCCCTCACCGATAAGCTGTTGATGGGCGGGGGCAGGACTGCGAAACGCGCATTGGTTGACCTCTAAGGGATAAACCCTTGTGCCCGCACCGGGCCGTCACCTCGCTCAGCAGGACAGCTGGCCCGATCGGGACCTCTTGGCCCAGTCCGGCAGGGAGCTAAGCTGTAGTCTGCTTGGCGCTCATCCGAGCCAGCGCTCGCCCCGGGAGCACGCGCCCATGACTATTTCTGGCATGAAGCAGCGGCTTCGGAACGGCGAGACCGTCGCCGGCTACGTGAACGTGATTCCCTCAGGGGTCTCGGCGCAGGCCATGGCCGCCGCCGGCGCTGACTGGATTATCATCGACCAGGAGCACGGCGCGGTCGGAACCGAATCGCTCCACGCCATGATCATGGCCACCGCCGGCACGCGATGCGCGCCGTTGGTGCGCGTGCCGAAGTGCGACGAGGCTTGGGTCAAGCCTGCCCTCGACCTCGGCGCCGAGGGTATCGTCTTTCCCCTCGTCGGTACCGAGGACGACGCCGCGCACTGCGTCGCGCTCACGCGCTACCGGCCACGCGGCCGGCGCGGCTGGGGGCCCTTCGTCGCGCATGCGCGCTGGGGCGTTGGGCTGTTCGACTATTTGCCCGAGCGCGGCGACGAGACGGTGTGCATGCTGCTGATCGAGACCCCCGCGGCGATCGATAACATTGAGGCGATCTGCAAAGTCGAGGGCATTGACTGCATGGTCCTTGGTGCCTTCGACCTTTCGACCGAGCTCGGCGTCTCCGGCCGCTTCGACACGCCTGAGATGCGCGACGCTGTTGGCCACCTGGAGCGGGTGATTCTGGAGGCGGGTATTCCACTCGGCGCGGCCGCGTTGACGCCAGAGCAGACGCGCACGCTCCTCGACCGCGGCTACCGCCTGCCGGTGCACGGCTTCGACGTGCTCATGTTGGGCGGGCTCGTGCGCCAGACGGCCGAGTGGCGCTGGGGCCGCGCCTGATCAGGCCCGCGCCAGGCTGACACGGCGTCGTACAAGCAGGGCCACCGGCGAGGCCCGAGGCCGCGGGAATATCTCCAGGACGCGTAACGGTATTTCGGCACTGTCATAGCCGCCGGCAGCGTTACGCTCGACGCGGCAGCGGCATGACAGACCCCAGCGAGGCGATGTGTCGATATGCGGCCGAGCGGAATGTTGCCAGCCCTAGCGCGAGATGATTGATCAACTTGAGGCCCTGCAAGATCAACCATTTAGGGCAATTCCCGGGATGTGCTGGACCGGGGTAAGCGGCCGCGACCGATCTGCGGCGCCAGACTAGGCGGCCGAGCGGGGCGCGGTCGCCTCTCCGGCCGCCGGTTGGTCGATGTCGCCCGGCGCCTCGAACAGCGCCCTGACCCGGGCGGCGGCGCGCTCGACGTCCTCGAGCGGCGGCGGTGGGCCCGGCGGAAAGTCCTGGCCGAGCCAGACCACGCGGCCCTCGGCGATCAGGCGGCGCGGGATGATCCGAACCTCCCGGGTCAGCCGCCTCGGTCCGGTCACCATCGCGATCCGATAGACCAGGGGCTGAAAGCGGAGCCGCCGCAGCCGGCGCGACCAGGAGGTCGCGGGCACCCCCTCGATCAGGCTCCCGAGCAGTGGCCAGTGGAGCTCGGGCCCGGTATCGAGATCGAACATGTAGACCGGTCTGCGGGTCGAGCAGGCCTCGGCCAGCATCGACATGCTCTCGCAGGTCACGATGAACGAGTCGGCGACCGCGAGGTAGCCGAAATAGGGGTTCTCTGCGGCATCGGCCGACCAGCGAAAGATCTCGGCCGGGCCGTCGATCGCCGCCTCGAGCGCTGAGATCGTGTGCCCGGGCGTGCGTGCGCTGGTGCTCACCAGGAGCGAGCCGCCCTGCTTCGCGGCGAGCGCGCTCGCGGCGCGCCCGAGGAGTGTGGCCGCCTCACGGTCGAACACATAGGGCCCGGCGTCGCCGCCGACGATCAGGGCGATGTAGGGACGCGGCAGGTGCGCGAGCCGGGGCGCCCAGAGCGCCCGCGCCGCCGCGAGACGCGTGGCCGACACCCGGTGCAGCGGGGTCGTGTTGTGCAGCACGTTTGGTCGCTCGGGCAGCCGGTACTGCGGCGTCGTCACGACCAGATCGAAGCATTCGATCCGCGCCCAGGGGCGGCCGCAATGCACCAGGCGCACCCGGCGATCGGCCTGCGCCTGAATCCAGCGGCAGGGCGGCTCGTTGCGCCGGCCGGCGGTGATGATCAGATCCGGCCAGGGCGGTGCGAGCGGGCTCGACTTCTGCCGGACGATCCCGAGCAGCGTGCGTGGCGCCAGCAGATTGCTCAAAAGCTCGGTTGGCCGATAGACCAGCCGCTTCACCTCGAACGGCCAGCCCAAAGCCTCCGCGAGCGCCAGGATCTGGGAGTTGTCGCCGGCCTTGTGGCCGGTCATCACCCAGACCCGCGGATGCCGCTCCGGAGGGCCTCGACCGGTGCGGCTATCCGCCATCGCCTCGCCCGATCCGCATCATGTCGGCGGTGTTGTCCACGATCGCGCGGGCAATTTCAACGGTCAGGACGGCCGACCAGCACATCCCCGCTGGCTTGGGTCACATAGCGGCGAACGGCGAGACGCCGAACAGCCAGGGGTGCAGGGCGAGCAGCACGACGTAGAGCAGGAGCGCCACCACGAGGCGCGCCCAGCCGATCTCGGCGAACGCCAATGACTGCCGCCCTTCGACGATGGCCGCGAGCGGCAGGTTGGAGCTGGCGCCGACAAACCGTTGCCATTCGGCGCCGCGCCGCGCGGCGTATTTGCGGTCGATCATGAGTGTGCCGACCAGCGCGAGCGCGGCGAACACGCCGAACATGACGAGCGAGGCGAGATCGCCCTTCGCGATCACATGGGCGAGCGCCCAGAGCGCTATGCCCCACATGAGCGGATGGCGCGTGACGCGAAGGATGCCGCGCACCGCTTCCGCCTGCTCGAGCGTCTCGGGCGGCGCGCCGACCGCGGTCGGATTGGGCGTGCTGACGCCGCTCACGGCGAGCAGCAGCGCAAATGGCATGGCCAGGAGTGCCACCCCTGCGGACCATGCGCCGCTCGGCCAGAGTTCGACATAGGGCGCGCGCACGAAGGCCGAAATCACCCAGCCGATCGCGCCGAACGCGATCAGCGAATAGAGGCCGAGATAGGCGCGCTCGCCGATCCGCGCGATCAGCCAGGCGCGCAGCCCCGTCGACGAGATGCCGTAGTGCGTGGCCAACAGGAATGCGGCCGCGGCGATCAGCTCGATCATGGCGCGTCCGCCTCGCGCAGCAGGCGCAGCCGGCTCTCGAAGTCTTCGCGGTTGAGATAGGCGCCGCAGAGGCGCCGCGCGCCCCGGTAGGCGGCGCGGCCGTGCAGCGTGCGCCAGTTGTCGAACAGCAGGACCTCGCCCGGGCGCAGCGGATGGCGCCACTGCAGGCGCTCGCTGTTGACGAGCGCCTCGAACGCCTTGAGCGCCCTGTAGAACGCCCGCATGTCGGCATCGGGCAGGCGGAACGGTGCCCGGTCGTAGTTGTTGAAGCTGACCTGGACGAGCTGACCGTGCTCGTGCCGGAGCACCGGCCGACTGGCCATGAGATGGGCGCCGTCGCCGATGTACTGGCCGGTGACCTCGACCGTGGACAGCGTCTCGTAGGCTTCGGGGTCACCATCGCGCAGCTCGTCCGCGATCCGAAAGCCGTCGACCAGGATGCTTTCGCCGCCCTCGCCGGAGAATTCGAGGCAATGGAACAGCTGCAGGCCGGGCGCGTCGAGGGCGTAGGTCGAATCGGTATGGGGCCGCAGCTCGAGGTTGGTGTAGGCGGTATCCGCCTTCGCCAGATCGGCGGTGAAGTCCCAGAACCCGCCGAAGATGGTCTCGCGCAGATAGCCGATCCGGCGGGCGAGTGCCGCCGTGGCTTCGGGCGTCGCTGGCACGCCCTCGACCAGGCAAAAGCCGAAGGTCTCGACCGCCGCGAGCCAGCGCTCAAGGCCGTCATCGCTCGCCATCACGGCGTCGCAGGCGACCCGCGGCAGCTGCCCCGCGATGGTCGCCCGGTCCCAGTGCACCTCCGCCGATCGCCCCGGCATGATCGCGAGGCGCGGCTCGCGGAACCGCCAGAGGAATGCGATCGGAAAGTGGCTCCGCTCCCCACTCGACCAGTCGACCGTGAGGGATTGGCCATCCGGTGCCAGCGTCGCCGCGGTGCCCCGGATGTCGTCCGAAAGCGCCGCCGTGAGCAGCTGACGTTGCTGCGTGATGGGGTGGCGCGTCGCCTCCTCGTGGCCATGATCGCGCAGCCAGAACCAGGGGTAGTGGCTGTCCCGGCCATCACCCTCCCAACTGATGCCCAGGCCAGCGTCACTGATCTCGAGCGAAGCCACCCTCTGCATGCCTCAGGTCCTCTTGATCACCCTCCGGGCCCCAACAGGGGCTCTTGGGCGAAATATGGGGCCGATCGCGGCGCTCCGGCAAGCGCGGCAGCCCGGCGCGCCCTCGGGCCTTGCTAAACCGGTACCAAGTGGCCCAAAGTCGGGGTCCGGATTGATCGACCTCGTTCGGTCGATCGGCCGGAGTGGGTGGGAGGATCAGCAATGAGTTACCGGCTCGAAGGCAGCCTGCTCGAGGTCTGCGACTGCAACGTGCTGTGCCCCTGCTGGATCGGGGAGAACCCCGACAACGGCACCTGCCAGAGCGCGCTCGCCTACCACATCGACCAGGGGTCGATCGACGGCGTCGACGTCTCCGGCCTCACCTACGCGATCGCCGCGTTCATCCCCGGCAACGTGCTGTCCGGCAACTTCCGCATTGTCCGCTACGTCGACGACCGGGCGACGCCCGAGCAGGAGAAGGCGATCCTGGCGGTGTTTCGCGGCGAAAAGGGTGGCCCGCTCGCCGATCTCGCCCAGCTGATCGGGGAAGAGGTCGCCGCGCGGCGCGCGCCGATCACCTTCACCGTCAAGGAGGGCAAGGGGAGCCTCAAGATCGGCGACAGCGTGGCGGCCGAGATGGAGCCCTATCGCGGCCCGAGCGGCGAGGTCACCAAGCTGGTCGAGAGCATCTTCTCGACCATTCCCGGATCGCCCGCCTACGTCAGCAAGGCGAGCCGCTTCAGGATGGTCCAGCCGGAGATCGGGGTCGACCTGGACCTCGCCGGCCACAACGCGATCCAGGGCGAATTCCGCCTCGAGGCATAACGCCGCGCCTCGAGGCAGCTCATCCGGGGGGCGTCGGCCAAGCCGGGCTTCGGCCATGCGGGCAAGCGGGCACCGGAACCTGTTCCTGCCCCTGATGGGGCTGCTGATCGCGAGCGCCTGGCTCACCTTGTGGCTTTGGGCGGCCTCCCCCTACGGCCGCTATCTCGACCACGGCTCCTGGCTGCAGATCGGGCTCGCGGGCAGCCTCTGCCGGGCGCTGCCCGCGGGCGAGGTGGTGCTGCCCGCTCTGATCTACGTCGGCGGTTGGCTCCTGATGAGTGCTGCGATGATGCTGCTGACCACCTTGCCGCTGCTCGAGATCTTCCGGCGGATCTCGGCCGCGCGGGCCGACCGCGCGCTGCTGCTCGCGCTGGTGATCGCGGGCTACCTCGCGGTCTGGGGCGCCTTTGGCGTCGCGGCGCACCTCGCCGACCTCGGGCTGCATGCCCTGGTCGGGCAGAGCGAGTGGCTTACCTTCAACGGCTGGCTGGTGGGTGCGGGCGTGCTGGCGCTCGCCGGGCTGTTTCAGTTCAGCGCGCTGAAATACCGCTGCCTGGACGCATGCCGCACGCCGCAGAGCTTCGTGATCCGGCACTGGCAAGGCAGCAGCGAGCGCCGCCACGCCCTGCTGCTCGGCGCCGAGCACGGCCTCTATTGCGTCGGCTGCTGCTGGGCGCTGATGCTGCTGATGTTCGTGGTCGGCATGGGCAGCGTGGGCTGGATGCTCCTCCTGGGTGCCGTCATGGCGGCGGAGAAGAACCTGCCCTGGGGCCGGCGGCTCAGCGCGCCGATCGGCATCGGCCTGCTCGCCTGCTCGACCTGGCTCGCGGTCGTGAACGGCATTCTCTTGCATGCGTGAGCGCGCCGGCCCGCGGGCTGGCATCGAGGTGGCAGTGTCCTGGAAGTTCGGCGCTTTGCTCCTGAGTGCGGCCATGCTCGCGGTGGCGAGCAGCGGCGTTCCCGCCCGCGCCGACGAGGTGATCGACGGCAATACGCTGGTGGTCGAGGGCCAGCGCATGCGGCTCTATGGCATCGATGCGTTCGCGCTCGAGCAGACCTGTCTCGACGCGCACGACCAACCCTGGCGATGCGGCACGGCGGCCAAGGCGGCGCTGGCCGAGCTGGTGCAGGGCCAGGCGGTTGCCTGCACGGTTGTGGACGACAGTCAGGGCGGGGTCTACGTCGCGCGCTGCACGGTGCGCGACAACGTCGATCTCGGCACCTATCTGGTGCGCGCCGGCCTCGCGCTCGCCGACCGGCGGGTCGGGGACGATTACGTCGCTGCGGAGCAGGCGGCCCGGGCCGCGCGCGCCGGCGCCTGGGGCGGCACCTTCACGCCGCCCTGGCAGTGGCGCGAGGAGCAGCGCAAGCAGTGAGCGCTGCGCCGCCGGCGCTCACTCGCCCTCCAGGGCGGCCCGCGCCGCGGCGAGCTCCGCTTTCTTGGCGTCGTCGATCTTGGGGAACTCGAGGTTGAGCGAACCGAGGGCGTCGATGATCGCCGCGGCGACGACGATCCGGCTGAACCACTTGTTGTCCGCCGGCACCACATACCAGGGCGCGTCCTCGCTGGCGGTCGCTCGGATCATGTCCTCGTAAGCCTCCTGGTAGTCGTTCCAAAAGCTGCGCTCCTTGGCGTCGGCCATCGAGAATTTCCAGTTCTTGTCGGGATTGTCGAGACGCTCGAGGAAGCGCTTCTTCTGCTCCTTCCTGGAGACGTGGAGGAAGAACTTGCGGATCAGGACGCCGTTGCGGCCGAGGTAGCGTTCGATACTGCAGATGTCCTCGTAGCGCTCCTTCCAGATCGACTTGGTGACGAGGTGCGGCGGCAGCTTCTGGCGGGCGAGAAACTCCTCGTGCACCCGGACCACGAGCACCTCCTCGTAGTAGGAGCGGTTGAAGATGCCGATCCGCCCGCGCTCGGGCAGGACCTTGAGGCAGCGCCAGAGGTAGTCGTGATCGATCTCCTCGGCCGAGGGCGCCTTGAAGGAGTACACTTGGCAGCCCTGCGGATTGATGCCGGACATCACGTGCTTGATGGTGCCGTCCTTGCCGGCGGCGTCCATGGCCTGAAAGATCAGAAGAATCGCCCAGCGGTCCTGGGCATAGAGACGCTCCTGCAGCTGCGCGAGCGTCTCCACCCCGATGGCGAGCGCCTCCTTGGCCTGCGGCTTGTCCTCGGAGGTCAGATCGCCCGTGTCACCGGGCTTGACGTCCTTCAGTCGGAACTTCTTGCCGTCGGTGACGCAGTAGCGCGCGGAAAACTTCGCGCAGCGCTTGATCTTCTCCGGCAGCATGGTAGCCGTCATCGGTCATCCTCCCTCGGCAGCCGCCCCGCGCCCTGGTCTCCGCTCGCGTCGTATTGCTTGTTCGGACGATCTTGCCGCGTCGCCGCGGCGCCGGCAATGGCGCCACCGCGCCCCCGGTCTCTGGCTACAGGGTGACCGTTACGATGGAATGCGCAAGTCGGCTTTTGGATCCAAGATCGGACGGTCACTGACAAGGCGCTGCGGCCAATTGAGCTTGTGGATAAGATTTCTCTGGCATCTTCAACGCAAAGTGCTACTTTTGACGTGAGCGCATCGACATCAGGGTTAGGAGGGCGTGAGTTGTCGCGTGCTTGCTCAGTTCGATCGGTTGTTGCGGCAGGACCTCAAGCGGCATCACCGGCATTGTCCGATGTTGGCGCGTGGCAGTTGGCTGACGGCGTCTTGTTCAGTGTCTTGTCGTCCTTGGTGCTCTGGAGCTTCATCGCTGCGAGCTTGTACGAGGCGCTGACCTAAAGCGACCCGACGCGGGCAGTCGATCGGCCGCACCGCGCTCCGAACAGGGTGCTACGGTGGTCGGCGGGTGCGGTAATTCGTATTGCGCCACTATGGCCGTGGGCGTGGCTCGCCGCGCTGGCTGTCAAGGGTTATCTCGACGGTCGCGCGGGCCAGCGCGCCAGGGGTCGCTGCGGAACGGTACGCCAAGCGGTACCGGAGAGCCAGGCGCAGAGGTCAGACCAAGATCCCGCCAAGGCGCATTGCCGGCCTGTCATGTCGGTCTGGCGAGCGCTGGAAACCGGTCGATGCTGCTCGAACGTTGCACCTGGCAAGAGGTCGAGGCTTACCTCGAGCACTCGCGCGGCGTCATCCTGCCGGTCGGTTCGACCGAGCAGCATGGCCCGAACGGCCTGATCGGCACCGATGCGCTGTGCGCCGAGCTGATCGCGCGGGGCGTTGGCGAGGCCACCGGCGCCATGATCGCGCCGACCCTGAACTTCGGCATGGCGCAGCATCACATGGCCTTTTGCGGCACCATGACGCTGCGACCGCAGACCCTCCTCGCGGTCCTGGTCGACCTGCTTGGCTCGCTCGCGCAGCATGGTTTCCAACGCTGCCTGGTAATTAACGGGCATGGCGGCAACATGGCGACGATCATGGCCGCGTTCTCGGAACTGCACGCCAGGGCAAGCCTGACGGCAGATCGGGGATCGGCAAGCCTCCGCTGCCGCTTGCGCAACTGGTGGAGCCCGCCGGCCGTGACCGAGGTGCAAAAGGAGCTGTTCGGCGATCGTGACGGCTCGCACGCGACCGCAAGCGAGATCTCGGTCACGCAATATGCACTTCCAGCGGCGATCAAGCGGGTCGAGTTCGAGCCTCGGCTCGCGCCGGCGAGTTCCGGCTTCACCGACGCGGCCGATTTCCGCCGGCGCTACCCCGACGGCCGCATGGGCTCGGAACCCGCGCTCGCCGATCCGGCCCACGGCGAGCGGCTGTACCGCGCCGCGGTCGAAGGCCTGCGCGAGGACTATCGCAAGTTTCTGGCCGAGACTTAGGCCCGGCCGCCATCCGCCGACTTTCGTCAGCCAGTCGCGCCAGCCGGACAGGCCGCCGTACGCTCGAGGGGCTGCGTTCGCGGCGGCGGCGCATCGACCGCCCCCGCCGCTGCCGGCGAGTGCCGCGCTGGCGCCGTCTCTAGCGGGTCGTTAACCCCGTGCTGGCAGTCTCGGCCAGCAAGGCGACCGACTGGCGTGGAGAAGGAGGCGTGCTCAAGACCCTCTGCCGCTGGTCCGAAGGATGGGCGCGCAGGATCGCCCTCGTCTGGCGCGCCTGCTCGATGGCGGCTGCCCTTGCCCGGTTGGCAACGACGGCGGCGGATCGGCGTCGAGGCCTCACTTCTGCCGGAGCGGGGGTGTGGCTCGTCCGGTGCATCAGGGGCGCCTGGCGCCGCCGCCGCGTCGCGATCGGCACGGCGTGGACCGTTTGTCTGATCGGCTGGACGGGCGTGCTTCTTCTGCTCGATCATGATCGCTCAATGGCAGCGGTCGCCGCCCGTGGCGATATCTGGCGGGGCCGCCCGGAGATCCGGGACCCTGTCAGCGCGTCGTCAGCGGCGCGGGCGGCGAACGTCGGCACGCCGAAGCCCGAAACGGTGAGAGAGAAGGCCATGGCGTTCCAGCTTGTCGGTCCGCCAACCCGGCAGCCCGCGCCGGGCGGCGGTGCTGCCCCGCTTCGCTTCGTCCTGGTCCTCCTCATCGGCCTCGGCGCGGGTGGTGTCGCGGCCGCATGGCTGGCCGGGCGCGACGGCATCATCGATGGCATCGACCAGCTGCAGCGCCGCTTCGCGGTGCCGGTGCTCGGCAGCATCGTGACCCCGATCAGCCGCGCCACGCTCTGGCGCCAGTGCCTGGCCAGCCCCGGCTTCGGCACTGCCTGCTTAGGTCTCCTCGCTCTCTGCGCAGGCCTGGTCATGCTCGCCGCGCTCGATGCACTGGCAACGCTGAGCGGCGCGCCGCTCCTCGACCCGCCGACTGGTTGAGGGTCCGAGCATGTTGATGGGCTCGTTCTCGGCGCGGCTGGTCACCCGCCGGCGTACACGCCGCTCGTTCGGCGCTCGCCCCGACCGAGGTCTGCGCTTCTCAGAGGGGCCGGAGCCCGGCGCCTGGCGATCGCCACCGATCCGTCCGGCCGAGGCCGCGCGGGCCGCGGCGGTCAGGCCGCCTGCGGTGCGCATCGCGGCGCGGGCAAGCGCGACCGAAGCGGTTCTTCCGAAGCCCGCGGACGGGGCGCCCGAGGTCGAATTCGCCCGCCAGCGGCTCGATGGGGTCGACTATCTCGATCGACGTAGCGGCAAGCCGTTCCTGTCCGATCTGTTCCGGCCCATCGCTCGCCAGCTCGTCGAGCGGGCTTTCGCGAGCGACGCCGGTCCGCGCGATCGCCTGATTCTGGTGACCAGCTCCTGCCCCGGCGAGGGTAAGACCTTCACGGCGCTCAACTTGGCGCTCTGCCTGAGTGAAGACGTCAACCAACCGGTCCTGCTGGTCGACGGCGATCCCTGGACCCACGGCGCAACGCGTGCGCTCGGCATTGCCGCGGAGGCGGGGCTCTGCGAGGCCTTGACAGGGAATGTGGAGCCTGAGCGGCTGATTGTGCCAACCGAGCTCGCCAACCTTGCCATCCTTGGCCCCGGCGCAGCGTCGCCCGGAATGACGAAATCGCTCGCCAGCCGAAGGGCTCTGCACATTTTTCGTAAGCTGCTGGCGGCAGAGCCGGGACGGCTGGTCGTGATTGACGGGCCATCGCTCTTGTTGGCGACCGAGGCCGCGGCGCTTGCCCTGTTCGCCGGGCAGGTCGTGCTGGTCGTGGCGGCGGGGCAATCTTCGGAGCAGTCGATCGAGGACAGTCTCAACCGGATGGGCGAGCGCGGAAACTTATGGTTCGTCTTGAACCACGGGCCCTTGCGTTGAGGGCGCCGAGGTGGTCCGCCGGCGCCGGGATCGCTCGGGGCGCCGTGCTCATCCTCCGATCGAGGATCCGGCAGAGCCGACCCTACATCCTGACCGGTAGCCGACGGCCCTTTGGCTCAGGCCACGGCCGCCTGGGCGCCAACCTTCAGCGCCGCGTTTGCGCTGGAGCCGGCCGGCACCGATTCGGCGTTGGCGTCGGGATCCTTGAGGACGTAGCCCCGCCCCCACACGGTCTCGATGTAATGCAGCCCGCCGGTCGCCGCCGCGATCTTCTTGCGCAGCTTGCAGATGAACACGTCGATGATCTTGAGCTCCGGCTCGTCGATGCCGCCGTAGAGGTGGTCGAGGAACATCTCCTTGGTCAGCGTGGTGCCCTTGCGCAGGGAGAGCAGCTCGAGAATGCTGTATTCCTTGCCGGTGACATGCAGCCGCCGATTATCGACATCGACCGAGCGGGTATCGAGATTGACCACCAGCTTGCCGGTCTTGATCACCGACTCTGAATGGCCCTTGGAGCGGCGCACGATGGCATGGATGCGGGCGATCAGCTCGCTCTTGTGAAAGGGCTTGGTCAGATAGTCGTCGGCGCCGGTGGTCAGCCCGCGCACCTTGTCGTCAGTCTCGTGCAGGCCCGAGAGGATCAGCACCGGGGTGCGCACCTTGGCGGTCCGCAGCCGCCGCACGACCTCGAAGCCCTCCATGTCCGGCAGCCGCAGATCGAGCACGATGATATCAAAGTCGTAATGCTTGGCGAGATCGATGGCGTCTTCCCCAGTCTCGGCCGGCTCGCAGATGATGCCCTCGCCCTTGAGAGCCGCATCGATCAACTTTGCCGAGACGGGATCGTCTTCAACAACCAGAGCTCGCATCACCTGCTCCTTCGTGCCCGCTCTTAGGATCAGTCATTGCACAAATGTAACCCTAAGAGGTCTGTCCTTAGGACTGTATTAAGCCAGGTTGTGCTTCCTGGCCAAGGACCGCTTGGCGAACATCGGTTCGTCAACGCGATCGATACCGTATACAATCATAGGTTTTAGAACGTTGCAACAAAAAAGTTAATGCGAGCGTGACCGATCTCGATCGCGCACGATGCCCGACCGACCTGCGCCCGGCCGACCGCCGAGGCGCGTTCCGCCCGGACTGGGATCTGAGACGCCTGCCATAAACCAGCTCTTACAGCAGCTTAGCGAAATCGAGTCGCACCGGATCGAGGGTCGAGTGCGGCGCTGTCGCGGCACGCTTCTGGTGTGTGCGCCGGTCTGGCCGGCGTGGTCGGGCTGGGCGACACCTGTCTGATCGAGCCGGGCTCGCACAACCCTGACGAGTATTCCGGATGCCGGGAGCCGCTCCTCGGCGAGGTCGTCGCGCTGGACGAGATCGGCGTGCACATCCTGCCGTTCAGCGAGCTCGAGGGCGTCGGCCTTGGCGCCCGCATCAGGGTCGCCCGCGGCTATGATCGGGTCCGGCCGGACCCGAGTTGGCTCGGGCGGGTGCTCGACCCCCTCGGCCGTGCGCTCGATGCCGGCCCCGCGCTGGCTGCGGGACCGGTACCCTATCCCCTCCATGCCCGCCCGCTGGCGGCGCACCGGCGGCGCGACTTTGGTCCACGGCTCGATCTTGGCGTGCGCGCGCTCAATCTGTTCGCGCCTTGCCGGCGCGGTCAGCGAATGGGGATCTTTGCCGGTTCCGGCGTCGGCAAGTCCACCCTTCTCTCGATGCTGGCCCGCCACAGCCAGGCCGACGCCCTGGTGCTCGGGCTGGTCGGCGAGCGCGGCCGCGAGGTCAATCTCCTGCTTCATGACGGCCTCGGTTGTGATGGCCTGGCGCGCAGCGTGGTCGTGGTCGCGACCTCGGACATGCCGGCGATGTTGCGCCGGCGCGCCGCCTATCTCACGCTCACGGTGGCTGAGGCGCTGCGCGATCGGGCCTCAGCGTGCTCTGCCTGATTGACAGCGTGACCCGCTTCGCCATGGCGCTGCGCGAGATTTATCTCGCGGCCGGCGAGCCGCCGACGAGCAAGGGCTACCCGCCGGGCGTGTTCGCCGAACTGCCCCGCCTGCTGGAGCGCGCCGGACCGGGCCTCGATGCGGGCAGCATCACCGGCCTGTTCACGGTCCTGGTCGAAGGCGACGACCTCAGCGATCCGATCGCCGATGCGCTGCGCGCGATCCTGGATGGCCACATCGTGCTCGACCGCGCGATCGCCGAGGGCGGCCGCTATCCCGCGCTGGATGTGCTGCGCTCGCTCTCGCGCAGCGTCCCCGGCTGCTACCAGCCGGCGGAGCGCGCTCTGGTCGAGCGGGCGCGCCGCCTGATCCGCGCCTACGCCGACACCGCGGAGCTGATCCAGCTCGGCGCCTACCGAGAGGGCAGCGATCCGCTGATCGACGAGGCCATCCGGCGGCGCCCGGCGCTCGAGCAGTTGCTCGCGCAGGCGATCGAGGAGCGGAGCCATCTGGCCGACGACGTCGCCCGCCTGGCCGCGGCCCTCGGCGCCGCCCCGGCGGAGGCAGCCGAAGCCGCGGGCTAGGCCGATGGAGCGACTGGCGACGCTCGCCCGCCTCGGCGCGCAGGAGGTCGAGCGCGAGCGGCGCGCACTCGGCGCGCTCGATCAGACGATTGGCCGGCTGCATCGCCGGCTCGAGGCTTGGCGGGCGGAGCAGGAGCGCGAGCTTCGTGCCGGCGTCAGTCTTGGCGCGGGTCCGTCGCTCGCCGCCTTCCTCGAGGCGAGCCGGGAGCGGATTCGAGCGGCGCGCGCGGAGCTTCGCCGCCTGGCGGCGGAGCGCGAGGCGCAGGCCGCTCGGCTGCTCGATCGGCGCCTCGAGCTGAAGCGTCTGGAGCTGTTGATCGCTCGTCAGCGGCAGCGCCGTGAGATCGAGGCGCGCCGGCGCGAGCAGGGCGCAGCCGACGCACTGGCGCTGCTTCGGATGGCGCGCCTCAGAACTCGGGCGCGAGGGTGACCTTCAGCCCGTCGAGGGCGTCGGTGAACGGGATCTGGCAGGAGAGGCGCGAGTTCGCCTGCACCTGATAGGCCTCATCGAGCATCCGGTCCTCCTCGTCCGAGGCCGGCGCCAGCTGCTCGAGCCAGGTCGCATTGACGTAGACGTGGCAGGTCGCGCAGGCGCAGCAGCCGCCGCAGGCCGCCTCGATCGGCAGATCGTTCTCGCGGATGATCTCCATCACCGACCAGCCGGGCGTCGCCTCGATCACGTGCTCCGCGCCCTCGCGGTCGATCACGACGATGCTCGCCATCTCAGGCCACGCCCAGCTTCTTCTGCAGATCGGTGCTCGAGGTCGTGTAGCGGAAGATCAGCTTCTTGTCCGGGAAGCAGTATCTGAAGGCCTTCTGGCACATCAGCGCCGACTCGTGGAAGCCCGAGAGGATCAGCTTGAGCTTGCCCGGATAGGTGATGATGTCGCCGATCGCGAACACGCCCTCAAGGCTGGTCTCGAAGGTCGCCGTGTCGACCTTGATCAGATCGTTCTCGAGCTCGAGCCCCCAGCCGGCGAGCGGCCCGAGTTCCATCTTGAGGCCGTAGAAGGCGAGCAGCGTGTCGCAGGGCACCAGCGTCTCGCCCTCGGGGCTCTTGACCGTGACGCCATCGAGCCGCGCACCCGGCCCGTGCAGCTCCGAGATCTGGCCGATGTGCAGATCGACCTTGCCCTCTGCGACCAGCTTCTCCATGCGCACGACCGAATCGGGTGCTGCGCGAAAGTCCTTGCGCCGGTGCACGAGGGCGAGGCGGCTCGCGATCGGCTGCAGATTGAGCGTCCAGTCGAGCGCCGAATCGCCGCCGCCCGCGATCAGGATGTCCCTCGCGCGAAAGTCCTCCATCTTGCGCACGGCGTAGAAGATCGAGCGGCCCTCGCGCTCGTCCGCGCCGGGCAGCGGCAGCCGCCGGGGCTCGAAGCTGCCGGCGCCCGCCGCGATGACCACGACCGGCGCTTCGAACACGAGGCCCTCGCTGGTCGAGACGCGCCAGTGGCCATCCCCCTGGCGCTCCAGCCTCTCGACCCGTTGGCCCAGATGCATGCCCGGCTCGAACGGGCGGATCTGCTCGAGCAGAAGCTCGACCAGCTGCTCGCCGGTGCAGCGCGGCACGGCCGGGATGTCGTAGATCGGCTTGTCCGGATAGAGCTCGATGCACTGGCCGCCGATCTTGTCGAGATTGTCGATCAGCTGGCACTGCATGTTGAGCAGGCCCGCCTCGAACACCGCGAACAGGCCGACCGGCCCGGCGCCGACGATCACCATATCGGTCCGGATCGGCTCACCCCGGCCCGCCTCGTCCCGGATCGCTTCTCTCTGCACCGCGGCCTCGTTCATCCGCCCGCCCGAGCTCGCATCGCGCCCACACCAAAAACCTGCCGCCGGCCCCCAAGACGCCGGCACAGCGCCTCGCCCGTCCCCTACACGCTTTCGCCCGGCGAGGAAAGGGGGGCCCCGGCCCGAGCCGCGATCGGCGCAGACCGCCTCCGGCCGCGCCCGGCCCGTCGCTGGGGCCACCCCGCCGCCTGCGGCCCGCCGGGCCAATTCGGACCAATCCGGATCAATCCGCCCTTAGATTGATCCATCCGGAGAAAACATCAGCCTCAGATTGATCCGCCCTTATACGCTCGATTTCCCGTATTGCCCTCCGAATGATTGTCGTGATCAGATGGGTCAGCCAGACATGCCCGATTCTGTTCTGAAATCATTCTCGCATCCGAACATGATTGTATGTTGAACCTAGCTGAGTTCGTAGAATTGATGTGGCAGATATATTGCCGAGTCGTGCTGACTGACGCAAAGATGCGCCACTTTATATTTGGGATGGCGCAAAAGTGCGTCATCTTTCGTCTGATAGCTCAGGCAAGTCCGGATCTTCTCCAGCGGATCAGCTCAGCGTTGATTGATCCACCTTGATTTCCGCGCGCGAAACCCAGCAAAACCGCCATTCCGGTTGGCCTGAAGGATTGATCCTCCATGGAGGCTTAATGCCAGTCTCCATGCGCCAGCCCGGCGCAGAAATGCGCCACCTGTCGCATCGATGCCCGGGGCGAGCAGATCGATCGTGGCGTGGCGCTTATCACCCGCCAGCTGGATCAGGCAGAGCTTCGGAAAGTAGGTCCGATCGCGCATGAACTCAGTGTCGAGCGCGACGAACGTCTCGTTCGCGAGCGCGACAGAGAGCTCCTGCAGCTCATCGGTGGTCGTGAGCAGCGTCATCCGATCATTTCACACCCTGAAAGCCGCCCCAGCATAGGAGCGCCGCGCCCCGGCGCAACCCGCACGATACGCGAGGACGCGTGGGCTCTCCGATCGAACTCGCGCTCGAGGCGCTCGAGGAATCGGATAGGTTCGGCTCGCCGGAGAAAACATACTTTTGGTTGATAGGCCAGGCTGCCCACGATAGGTTTTCGTGCGATGCGGATCTTTCCCGTAGGAGAGCGGTGTCGAGTTCGTCCATTGGCTTGTGTCGTAGAGCTTCGGCCGCATCGACAAGAGCCTTCGCGCGGCGTTCGCCATAGCGGTGTGGCAGCTGTCTCTTATACACATCTGACGCTGCCGACGACTCCGTATTAGTG
>JBKPDM010000296.1:0-9807 GCA_046727895.1 Pseudomonadota bacterium
ATACGAGATGAAGCTAGCTGTCTCGTGGGCTCGGAGATGTGTATAAGAGACAGGACTATTGTTGCGGAACCCTACTGCATTCCTTTGGAGGCTCCGCCGGTGCCAAGCTACAGCGGTGCTCGCGAGTCCCGCGCTAGCCAAACTAGCAACGGACGAAAATGCGAGGCATCGCTGGGAGTGGCTTCGAAGGATCGAATTCGCGGAGGTTTCCCGAATCCTCGTCAGCGTTGCGGCGATCGTCCGAAACGGTCTAGAGACTGCACCGAGGAGTTCTATCGAGCTCGAACGTCCGGTCGGCATACTAATTCCGGATCAACGGAAGCCAGATACTTATGAAGCACTGACTTTTCGAGAGTCGTGCAACAAGATCTTGCACGCTGTACACGTTGATCCAGAGGTTAAATCGATTGATGACGAAAACATCGCTCCGGTTCTAGAGCCGAGACTCAGCCTTCATGGCGAGTTTCGAAGACGAGAGTGGAAGGCGGTATTAGATATCCGTGAGTTTGTTCTTGCTGCAGTTGTTCTCACGTAAGCTCGTAACCGCGAGTCGCTCTCCCGCAGTCTTTGCGCGAGGAACCGAGCTTCTGGGCATTAGTTGGATGAAGAAGAATGCTGGCAAGGGCACTCAGTTGGCAGCATCGCGCCAACGATTGGTGACTCGACGATCCTAGGGCCGGCATGGCAGCATGATCGCGCCATGACCGGATCGACCGAGACGACTGCCGCCGCCGGGCTCGACGAGCGTGATCGCGTGCTTGAGATGTTGCGCCGGCGACAGAACGAGCTGCGTGCCCGCGGCGTGACGCGTCTCGCGCTGTTCGGCTCTGCCGCTCGCGGCGACCTCGGGCCGAAGAGCGACATCGATCTCTTGATCGAGGTCGATGCCGGACGCCCGTTCGGCCTGTTCGCTTTCCTGGATCTCAAGAACGACCTGGCCGGCCTGCTCGGACGCCCGGTCGATCTCGCCTTTCCCGACGCGATGCGCCCGCGCCTGCGCGAAGCCGTGCTCCGCGATGCGGTCGAAGTCTTCTGATGGCGGCGCCACGCGATCCCCGAGTCATCCTTGAGCAAATGCTCGAGGCCATCCTCGATATCGAGCAGATCACGGCGGGCCGGGGTTTCGATGCTTATACCGCCGACCGGCCGAGCCGTCGGGCCGTGGAGCGCTGCATCGAGATCGTTTCCGAGGCATCACGCCACCTTCCTCAGAAGCTGAAGGCAAGCCACCCGGCAATCCCCTGGCCGAAGGTCGCTGGCATCGGCAACGTGTTGCGCCACGACTACGATGCCGTGAACGACGCGACCATCTGGCATGCCGCGACGGCGGACTTGCTGCCGCTGAAGGCAGCCGTGCGGGCTCTGCTGCACGAGATCGAGACGGACGAGCCGTAGAGCGCTTACCGCGCCATTCGGGTCACACGGCCAAGAGTCAGGGCGAGGGCGGCCGCGCAGGTGAAGCACCGCGCGGCCGCCGCGGCTCAGCTGGTCGCCGGCGGATTGAGCCAGCTCTCGACCAGGCGGTCCTGGAGAGCGCGTGCGCGCGCATTCCAGACCCCGGCCGCGGCCTCGTCGGCCCGGTCGGGGCGAGGCAGGGCGTCGTAGGCGGCGCGCGCCGCGATGTCCGAGACCATGGTCGCGAACACCGCCGGCCGGCCGCTGGTCGAAAACAGAAAGCCGGCGAGCGCGCTGCCGTAGTTGACGGCGCCGGTCTTGGCCCAGACCCGGAGCGCTTCCTCGGGGTCGTCGAAGCGGCGGACCAGGGTCCCCGACCAGCCGCCGGCGGGCAGCAGCGCCGGCAGCAGGTCCTTCTGCCAGCCGTAGCGGGCGATCGCAGCGAGCTGACGGGGGGTCAGGCGGGTCGAGCCGTCGAGACCGGAGCTGTTGGGGAGGACCGCGCCCCGCCAGTCCACCTCGGGGATCAGCTGGCCAAGACGGCGCAACAACAGCTTGCCGTCCGCGTCGAGGCTGGCCGATGCCTGGCCGAGCCGGCGCGCGGTCGAAAGGCCGATCATCTCGGCCATCATGTTGTTGCTGTAGAGGAGGGTGTCGTGCAGGAGCTCGCGCAGCGGCGCGCTCTCATGGACCGCGAGGAGGGACGCCTGGGCCGGCGCCAGGTCACGCACGAGCGCGGGCAGAACGATGTCCTGCGCCAGCGCGAGGCGCCAGAAAACCCGCCCGGCGTGCAGTCCCGGGTCCTTGACCGGCAGCGAGCTTTCCTGGCGGCGGGGACCCCGGTCGGCGACCCGCCAGACCACCGCATCAACCCCGCTCTGCTCGAGCTCGACCCCGCCCGGCGGCAGCTGGGCCGGCGGGGCGCCTTCGAAGCGCACCTCGTCGAGCGGCGGCAGGGTCGTCGCGTCGACCGTCCCGCCACCGCGCCAGCGCACCTGAACCCGGTTGAAGGCGAGCGAGAGAGCGCCGATGCCGGGATTGTAGGCGGCCTCGAGCGGCTGGCTCGGCTCGATCTCGGAGCGCCGCGGCAGCGCGCTGTCGTCGATCAGAAAGGCGCCCTGGACCCGGCGGATGCCGCTCCGCTCGAGCTGCAGGGCGAGCTCGAGCAGATCGGCGACATCGAGCGCCGGATCGCCGCCGCCCCTGAGAATGAGATCGCCCTCGAGCACGCCATCCCGAACCGCGCCCCGGGTCAGAAGCTCGGTGCGGAAGCGGTGCTCGGGGCCCAGAACGTCGAGTGCCACGATCGCCGTCGCGAGCTTGGTCGTCGAGGCCGGGATCAGCGGCAGATCCGGGTTGTAGGCAGCGAGCTCCTGGCCACTCTCGAGGTCGAGGAGCAGATAGCCGACCTCGGCCCCCTGAGCCTGCTGCGCGGCCAGGGCCGCCCGATCGCCGGGCGCGCTGGCCGGCGCCGGCGCCAGCGCTTCGACCGGCGCATCCGAGCCGGCCTCTGGCGCATCCGAGGCGACCTCGACGCGCGCGGGCTCGCCCTTGAGATTGGCGAGCGAATCCTGGACCTCGATTGCCCCCTGCAGGGCCGCCCTGTCGGTCGGGATCTCGCCGCCCGCGGGCGCCGTCACGGCCGGCCGTGGTGCCGCAGGCGGCAGGGCCTTGCCGGCGCAGGCGCCGAGAGCGAGCAGAATGCCGAGCGCTGGGAGAGTAAGGCCCGAAAACTTGAGCATCGTTGGCGCCCACTCCTGGTCCGCGCGGAGGTTGATCGTGTCTAAGGCTCACGACTACCGCAATCATAGCGCCGGTCGGCCGCGAGCGGAAGACAGAGCAGCGCCATGGTTAGCGAGGGGTGAACGTTAACGTACCCGAGGACGCCAACCGGAGCCCCGCGGGCGAGGCAGCGCGGCCGTGCGCCGCGGGCGCGCGCCCGGAGCCCTCAGTCGAGCAGCCGCAGATTGTGGATCAGGCTGGAGGTGTCCCAGCGGCTGCCGCCCGCCTGCGCGACCTGGTGATAGAACTGATCGATCAGCGCCGTGATCGGCAGCAGCGCGCCGTTGCGGTTGGCCTCCGCCATGCAGATTCCGAGGTCCTTGCGCATCCACATGACCGGGAAGCCGAAGTCGAACTTGCCCTCGATCATGGTCGCGGCGCGGTTCTCCATCTGCCAGGACTGCGCGGCGCCCTTTGAGATCACCGCGATCGCCTTGTTCATGTCGAGGCCCGCGCGACTGCCGAAGTTGATCGCCTCGGCCAGGCCCTGGACCAGGCCAGCGATGCAGATCTGGTTGACCATCTTGGTGAGCTGGCCGGCACCGGCCGGGCCCATGAGGGTGACCGCGCGCCCGTAGGCCTCCATGACCGGCTTGGCGCGCTCGAAGGCTGCCGCCTCGCCGCCGCACATGATGGTCAGCACGCCGTTCTCGGCGCCCGCCTGCCCGCCTGAGACCGGCGCGTCGACGAACTCCTTGCGCTTTGCCTTCGCCGCCGCCTCGAGCTCGCGGGCGATGTCGGCCGAGGCGGTGGTGTGGTCGACCAGGACCGCGCCCTCGGCCATGCCGGCCAGCGCGCCGTCATCGCCATAGGCGACGCTGCGGATGTCGTCGTCATTGCCGACGCACATGAGCACGAACTCGGCGCCCGCCCCCGCCTGGCGAGGAGTGGGCGCGGAGCGGCCGCCGTGCTCTTGCACCCACTCGTCGGCCTTGGCCGCGGTGCGGTTGTAGACGCACACCTCGTGGCCCTTGGCGACGAGGTGTCCCGCCATGGGGTAGCCCATGATGCCGAGCCCGATGAAGGCGCACCTGGCCATCTCGCTCCTCCCTCCGTTGCCGCGCGCGCCAAGCTAGTCGGTCTGCGCTGGCGAGACAACCGAAGCACGCCTGGTCTTCCACCCGTCGAAGCGACGAACAGCGCAGCGCCGCACCCGGGGGTGCAGGTCGCACGTTCCGGTCTTCGAGCGGTCGACGCGATGGCCGGTCCAGTGACGCACGCGGCGTGTGGGTCGCACGTTCGATGATGGGCACGACAAGAGTTCTCGGCGAGGGTCCAGTGACGCACGCGGCGTGCGGGTCGCACGTCCTGGTTCTTCGACCTGCCGAAGCGATGACAAGTCCAGCGGCGCACCCGGAGTGCAGATCGCACGTCCCGGTCTGCGCTCCGTCGAAGCGGAGGCCAGTGCGGCGAGCATCCGCTTGCTTCACCGTCTCTACCGAGGCCTGACCCGACAATCCAGCCCGTTCGGACACCAGATTCGGAGCCAAAGCCGTGCGGTTCAGCCTTTCGTCAACACTTGGTCGCCACGGTGTTCGTGGGTCCATGGGACCCTGGGAGTCCGTCCCTCGACCAAACCGGCCGCGCGGATTCCCACGGTCGCATTGGACCACCCGAAGAAAGAGTTGACGCCGCAAAGGTTAAACTTCGGTTAACACCAGGCGCGGAAAGTCCCGACTTGCGCGCCTGGTCTGCGCGTCCGGGTTGCCGCGGCGCGCCGCTTTCGAGGGCTCACTACAGTGATCGGCCCGGAGCGTGCGAGGCGCGCCCCGCGAACGTCCGTAACTTGCGGACCGGCATCAAGCGGATCGGGGGTCCGGCGTCGGGACGGCGCCTCCGCGCACGACGCTGCCGATCTGCGTCGTTGACGCTTTGCGCGCCGACAGGACGTGCCCGACCAGCGTTTTTTATTTGCTCGTATGACGAATGCCGTAGATCTTTCTTCTACCATTAAACAAGTGGCACGATACTCGACGTTTTTCTTCTTACTGACCTTTTCCGAAATGCAGATCATCGCCTTCTGAAGCCGTCCATTGCCTGGCCAGCCAGCCACAGAGGCCCGCCAATGCCACCATCAGATTGACCCCCTCGACCCCCGGTGCTAGTTTCCCGCCCCAAATTCAGCGGTTTCGTTGCCAGTTCGACGATGTCGGCTGAAGCGTTGCCAGCCGGCAAAGACCGGCCGAGCGGCGCGGGGATCGCGGGTCGGGCTGGCGTCGCGGAGAGCCCGAAGCGCCGAGGTGGGACATGGACATAGGCGAGCCGCTCAAGGACCTCGGACCGGTCGACATCAAACCGGCCGCCGCTCTGGTCGAGACGCTGACCGAAGCCGACTGGACCGCCAATACGCTCCGCCAGGACATCCTGGCGCGCGGGGCGCACTCCGTCACCCAGAACATCGTCTTCAAGCACGACTGGCCGGTGGCGCCGCACCTCGGGATCGAGCACTTCGAGGATCGGATCTACGAATGGGCCACGGACCGCGGCCTCGATCCCGAGCAATATCTGCCGATCGGGCGCGAGGATACCGACGTCTGGCCGGTGTTCACGATGCCCGACTGGCTGCGCTACCGCGACGTGCTCGGGCCGCTGGTCGAGCAGGTGATCGCACCGCTGAAGACCCCCTATGGCGTGATCACGCGCCTTGCGCTGGTGCGCCTGCCCGCCGGCGGCTACATCCCGCCGCACATCGATGGCCAGGAGATGGCGGTCAAGGCGCACCGCCTGCATGTGCCGCTGACCGCATCGCCGCTGGTCGAATACAAGATCGGCGGGCGCAAGTTCACGATGCGCGCGGGCCACGTCTACGACTTCAACAACCGTGTGCGCCACTCGGTGCGCAACCGGGGCAAGCGGCCGCGGGTCAACCTGTTCGTCGACTACTACCCGAACCCCGGCATCGTCGTGACCAATCCGCTCTCGGTCGCGTCGCTGCCCATGCACACACGGCCCACGCCCCGCCTGAACTAATGCCAAGCGCGGAAAGTCCGAACTTTCGCGCTTGGTCTGCGCGCCCGGGTTGGCGGCGCGCGCCTGGCTCCCAGGGCCGGCCTCGGTGGTCGGCCCGGAGCGGCGCGAGGCGCGCCCCGCGAAGGTGAAGACTTCGCGGGCCCGTTATAGGAGCCAAGACCGCGATCGCTGCCCGCACTCCGGTGCGCCCGGGACCGCTTGAGTTTCTCCCTGACCAACGGCGCCCTGCGCCGCCCGCGCACCCGACCGGCGCGGCGATCGTCAGAGGAATCCCCGGGTCAAGGGAAAGAGGCCCAGCACTCTTTTCGCGCATCGGCTGTCCCCGCGACACACCGACACGGCGCGAACTGTCCCAAGCGGTCCGGATAACCTTTCGTCAACGGTTGGTCGCCATTGTGTTCGTGGGTCCATGCGACCGTGGGACTCCGTCCCCCGACCCAACCGCGGCGCGGATTCCCACGGTCCCATGGACCATCCGAAGAAAGAGTTAACGCCGGAAAGGTTAATCTTCGGTTAATATTAAGAGGAAACGCAGAAGTCCCGCCTTTCGCGCTGATCTGAGCGCCCGGGGTCGGCGGGCGGTCGTCCGACGCCGCCGGGGCGGCTTCAGCGCACCACGTTGCCCGAGCCGACGATCTGCGTCGTGACGTTCTGATCGCCGGTCACGTTCGCGACCAGTTTGGTGACCCTGTCGCCGCCCTTCTCTTCGATCTCGCCGACCAGCTTTTCCAGCTCATCTTTGAACACCGGATCGGCCTCCAGCGCCTTCTTCAGCTGCACTCGCAGCGCCGCCTGGCTGTCGGCGTCCTTGGGCTGCTTCTCCAGGTCCGCCAGCGCCTCGGCACCGCTACCGCTCAGCTTCACCTTGACCTTGTCGTACAGCTTCACGATCCGCTCGCCGGTCTCACCGCCGACTCTCTTAGCCAGCTCCTTGCCGCCCTCGACGAGGTACGGCGCCACCAGCGCCACCGCCGAACCTGCCAACGTAACCGGGTCCATTCTTCAGCCCTCCAGTAGTCCCTTCGCACGCTTGCTCTCGACGCCCTAACTCTTGATCACTGGCCCGCCGCGTCCGGTGGCGGCTCCTGCATCTGCTGCAGCGCTTCGACCAACGGCCCGAGCAACTCGACATCCAGTTCGGTCTCCGCCTCTTCGCACCGCTCGAGGTAGTTTCGGGCCATCGTCTGCATCCACGACGCGTAGGCCTGCGGTAGGGCAAGGAAATGCGGCGCAAGCGTCTGCACCGCCTCCTTGGCCGCGGCGAGCGCCGCCTCGCGCTGGCCAACCTCGCTCAAGCGAATGGCCAGGTTGTTGAGAGCCATGGCGAGATCGGGCCGATAGGCATCGGGCGCCTTGGCCGCCAGCTCGCGGAACAGGTCCGTGGCTTCCTTTGCCGGGGCGAAAGCATCCTGGCCCCGGCCGACCTCGCTCAGGCAATTGGCCAGGTTGGTGAGGACCAAGGCGAGTTTGGACCGGTAGGCGTCCGGGGGGGGGCCTTGGCCGCTAGCTCGCGGCTGATGGCGACCGCCTCCTGGGCCGGGGCGAGCGCCGCCTCGCGCTGGCCAACCTCGCTCAGGAACTTGGCCAGGTTATTGAGGGCGGAGGCGAAATAGGGCCGGTATGCGTCCGGGGCCCGCTCGGCGAGCGCGCGGTACAGGTCGGCGGCCTCCTTGGCGGGGGCAAGCGCCTGCTGGCGCTGGCCCACGGCACTCAGGCAATTGGCCAGGGTAGTGAGGGCCGTGGCGAGAGCGGGCCGATAGGCATCGGGGGCTTGCGCGGCGAGCGTGCGGCACAGGTCTGCTGACTCCCGCGCAGGGGCCAGCGCTGCCTGGTGTTGGCCGAGCGCGCTTAGACGCATCCCCAGGTTGTTCAAGCATCCGGCAAGCGCCGGCAGCCGATGCGCGTCGCCGGCCTTCACGGTGTCTCGCAGGCGGTTTGTGAGCTTTTCGGTAAGCCGCGCGGCGTGCTCCAGAAGCGCAAGCGAGTTCTGTGGCAGGGTGTCTGCAAGCAACATCAGCTGGTCGAGATCGACTTCGTCCCGTCCGATGAGCGCATCGAGCCAGGCGAGCGGCGCGTCGTAGCCCGCGCCAGCAAAATCCTGGGCGGTGCGGATGACGAACGCCGCTACCGGGGCACCAACTTGCGCGAAGGCCCGAATCACGACGCCAGAGCCGTCGATCCGCGCATCGAGCAGGGCCTGCAAGACAACCGCTTCACCAAGCGCATCCGGCCGGATGGGCTCGGGGGCGGCGGGCGTCCCGGGCAGAGCGTCGGCGAGGGCATCGGCGACTGGCGCGGCACCCCTTGGAAGGCCTCGCTTCGTCTGCGCCGCCTCGGCTTCGATCGCATCGAGGAGCCTCTGGCGGTCGAGGCCCTGGCACAGTGTGACATAAGCAGCCATGTGCACCAGCAGGTCCGGATCAAGCGTGCGCTCTCGGGCAAGGCGGCGGACGCGCCCGATCTCTCGCTCGGCTACTCTGTGGGCGATCGCGGTTCGGGGCAGGGCGAGCACTTGTGGCAGCGAGGTCTCCGATGTCAGTAGCGCGGCCATCATCAGGAACAGCGACTCGCCGCCCCAGGTCAGGTCGGCGAGGCGTCAATCGAAGTCGGGGTCGGCGCCTGCGGCCGGCGCGCGGAGGCGGCTACCGAGCTGCGCTAACACTGCGTCAAGGACGGCGCGGCGGTCTTCGGCGGCCACGAGACCAGGGAGCTCGAGCGGCTTCCCAGGGTCGAGCATCGCGCGGATGGTGCGAGCCGCCGAGACGCCGAGCCCAAGGGCCGTCTGCACCAGCCGCTCTCAGGGTCCGCCTGGCGCTCGAGCAGCAGGATGCGGAGCGGCGGCGCATCCGTCGGGGCGAAATCAGCGAGCTGGCCGAACCAGCTATGCAGGGCCTCGGCGCGCTCGGCGGCATAGTCGACCACAGCCAGCGTCGGCTGTTCCCAGCCCCAGCGGGCACCGGCGTCGGCGACTAGATTTGCGAGCTGGTCCCCATTGACAAACCCAGCGAGCCACTTGCCTTCCTTCAGGAGCTGGTCGCAAAGGTCGAAGGCAAGCCGTGTCTTTCCAGTGCCTGCCTTGCCGGTACGCACCTGAATCGCGATGTCGCGCTCGCTCGCGAGCCACGCCCGCAGTTCAGCCATCTCGGATTCGCGACCAACTCGGTCGATCGACTGGGTGTAGGCGCTCAGCAGGCCGATGTCGCCGGTTTCCTTGCGCCGGCGGGGAAACATCGTGAGGCGGAACGCGGCCGCGCCGGCGACCGTGACCTGGTTGTTCTCGCCGACGATCTGGACGGTGATATTGTGGGAACCGTCAACTTCCGCCCGCTGTTCCATCGAAAGGCGCCATTTTGCTCAAATCACCTCCACGAACGGTTCCATGCTACGCCGGACTGCCACCCGACGCGAGCGTTTCCCGGTCCGTTCGCGCGAAACTTTCGGGGGGAGGGAGCGGCCCCACCATGCGCGAGTCCGTCGCCCGTCGAATGCGCCACTTCTGTCGCAACTAGCTATCCATAAGGGTCAGGTTTGGCTTGCTCTGGTGGTGGGTTGAGGTAGTCTGGCAGCGATGACGCGTGGGTTGGAGAACGTGATGCTGTCGAGCGACTTGCCGGACGATCTGCCGAGCTTCTGGAGCGCTTTGGGACCGACGAGCAGTGC
>JBKPDM010000297.1:0-14215 GCA_046727895.1 Pseudomonadota bacterium
CGCTCAAGGCATGGCCGAACGGGCGGCCACAGATCCCAACCGGGGTGAGCTGATCGCCAATCCGCTCGCAGAGCTCCGCCAGCAGCCGATCGGGATCCAGCCCGAGCAGACGCTCCGCCACAGCCTGCCGCTCGATCCAGGTCACCGCGCAGAGATCGCGCTCGAGCGGCAGCAGGGCAAGCGGTCCGGGCGGGCGCAGATATTCGCGCACCCGTCCCCCGTGCGAGCGCTCATGGCGCAACGCGAAGGTGAGCGCGCTTTGGGGATAACTCCAGCGGTCGACGCCGAGGCCGGCCAGCTCGCGCACCTGAGAGCCGCGCCCGTCGGCGCCGATCAGCAGCTGGGTGCCGACCCGTCGCCCGTCGGCGAGAGTGACCACCAGATCCCGCGCGCCGCACTCGATGCGCGCAAGGCGAGCCGGCGCCAGCACTTCGATGCCCGGTCGAGCCAAGGCCGAGGCCAGGAGCCGCGCGCGCAGAACCCGGTTCTCGATGCCGTAGCCGAACGGATGGCGGCCGACCTCGAGCGCCTCGTAGGCGACCCTTGCACCGCTGCTCTGGTCCTCGACGCGCACGCCCCAGACGGGCTCGGCCGCGTCGGCCAACGCCGGCCAGAGACCGAGGGCATCGAAGACCCGCTTGGAACCATACATCAGAGCCAGCGCGCGGCCGTCGAAGGCCGCCTCGAGCACTTCGGGAATCGGCTGGGCTTCGATCAAGGTGACCGGAATGCCGGCGCGATCGAGCGCCAGCGCCAGCAAGAGACCGGCATGCCCGCCGCCCGCGATCAGCGGCGGCGCGATACCATCTTTCTGCGAGCGGGCCGAGCGCGCCATGGCGCGTCAAGGTGTTCATCCGCCCGGCGTTTGTCCAGGGCTGGCGGCGCTCCGCCCGGTCGAGCGGTCAGACGAGCGGCCGGGTATCGTCGGGGTCGATGCTGCGCTGTTGGAGCGAGCTCTTCAACTTCTCCAGGGCGCGATGCTCGATCTGGCGCACGCGCTCCTTGCTGATCCCGAGATCGCGACCGAGATCCTCGAGCGTGCGGGCGTCGTCGCGCAGACGGCGCTCCTTGATGATGGTCTGCTCGCGGTCGGACAGCTCGGCCAGCGCCTGGGCCAGCCAGAGCGAGCGGGTGTGGTTGTCGCGGGCGAACATCACGGTCTCTTCCGGAGTCGGACGATCGTCGGGCAGGAAATCCTGCCATTCGTCCTCGCCGGTGGGACTGATCGTCGCATTGAGCGACTGGTCGCCGCCCGAGAGGCGCATTTCCATGGCACGCACGTCCTCGACATTGACCGAGAGCTCGGCCGCGACGAACGCCCGACCGTCCTCGTCGAGCTGACCGCCCGAGCCATCGTCTATCTTGGCGCGCAGGCGGCGCAGATTGAAGAACAGCGCCTTCTGCGCCGCCGTGGTCCCGGTGCGCACGACCGACCAGTTGCGCAGGATGTAATCCTGCATGGCCGAACGGATCCACCACGCCGCATAGGTCGAAAAGCGCACCTCGCGTTCGGGCTCGAAGCGCGCCGCCGCCTGCATCAGACCGGTCGCCCCCTCCTGGACGAGATCCGCCATCGGCAGGCCGTAGTTGCGGAACCGGGACGCGGTGCTGACCACGAGCCGCATGTAGGCCATCACTAATTCGTGAAGAGCGGCCTCGTCGTTCTGCTCTCGCCAGAGCCGGGCCAGCATCATCTCTCGCTCGCGCGAGAGCAGCGCGGTGCTCATCGACAGCCGGATGAACTCGCGATCGAGCTTGAAGCCAGCGGGCGTATCCACGAACGCCATCCTCATGCCCCTCTCCGCCCAGGGCCGCCGCCGACCCGCTTGCGGATCAGCTCGACCGGCGGCTCGGCCTCCGGCGCACCTTGATCATTGGTACGCCGCTCGGTGTGAAACGGATCAGCCGATTTGAGGTTCCGGCGGATCGCCCCAGCGAGCAAGTTAACAATAGTTTAGAAACAGGTAAATTAGGAAGTGCTTCATCACAAGGTGAGCGCGCGTGATCATAGCGCACGCTCAAGCAGGCGATCGAGCACCTTTGGCGTTTGCCAGCTCACGACCACCGGCAGGGCGGTAATCCGGGCGCGCAGATCGCCCGGCAAGCGCACGCCATCCTTGGTCGTTGTGACGCAGAGCGCGCCCAGATGCTCGGCCCTCGCCAGCAGCCATTCGATCTCGGCGCGACGATACCGATGATGGTCGAGGAAGACCCGTCGCTCGATCAGCACCGCAACGGCCCCGATCGGAGTGGTAAACAGCTTCTGTGGCCGGCCAATTCCCGCAAAGGCGAGCACCCGACGCCCGACGAGCTCGGGCGCACCGGCGGTCAGCCGCAATTCGGCAGCGATGCGCGGCAGTTCTGCTGGCAAAAGGGACTCGAGGCCGACCCGATCGGCGCCGATCCGGATGATCGCCGAGGCCCGGCCCGGCCGATGCCGTCCGCAATCGGTTCCCGGAGCGGCCCGGCGGGCAGCAGGCGCCGGTTGCCGAAGCCGTGAGCGCCGTCGACCACCAGAAAGGCGAGATCCTGGAGCAGGAGCGGGTTCTGGAAGCCGTCATCGGTGATCACGAGTCCCGCGCCGGCGCCGGCTGCGGCATAGGCGCCCAGCACCGGGTCGCGGGCGACCCAGGTCGGCGCCGCCTCGGCGAGGAGCAGCGCTTCATCGCCGACGGCCCGGGCATCATGGCGCGCGGGATCGACTCGAAGCGGCCCACCAGCCCGGTCGCCGTAGCCCCGGGTCAGGATATGCGGCCGATGCCCCTTCGCGATGAGCCGCTCCACCAGGGCCAGAACCGTCGGCGTCTTGCCGGCGCCGCCCACGATCAGATTGCCGACGCAAAGCACCGGCACGGTGCCCGCCGTGGTGCGATCCAGCGACGCCGCAGCCGACCCGCACCGCCGAACAGCTGCCCCAAGGGGTCCAGGAGACGCGCCGCGAGTTCGTCCCGCGCCCAGAACTCAGGCGCTCGCATCGGCCGGTCCGAGGGTGCGGTCGAGCACATCCAGGGTCGCGCCGAGAACGTCCGTCTGAGCCGCAGCGGCGCCGCGGGCCCGTTCGGCCATCCGCGTTCGGGCCCCGGGATCACGCAGCAGGGCGGCTACCACCGCCGCCAGCTCGCCGGCGTCAGCGACGCGGCGCGCCGCGCCGGCGCGGACCAGATCGGCAGCCATGTCCTCGAAGTTGTCCATGTGGCAGCCGAACACTACCGGGCAGCCGAGCCGCGCCGGCTCGAGCGGATTCTGCCCGCCATGGGGCACCAGCGACTTGCCGACGAAAGCAACCCCGGCGAGCCGGTAGAACAGGCCGAGCTCGCCCAGGGTATCAGCCAGATAGAGCGCGCAGTCCGGATCTGGCGATTGGCATTTCGAGCGTTGCGCCGAAGCGAGGCCGCCCTGCCTGGCCCGCTCGAGAAGCGCCTGGCCACGCTCCGGATGGCGGGGGGCGATGATCGTCAACAGCCCGGGCAGCCGAGCGGCGAGATGCCGGTGCGCCGCCACGATCGCCTCCTCCTCGTCGGCATGGATGCTGGCCGCGAGCCAGACCGGGCGGCGGCCGATCACCTGGGCGAGCCTGGCGAGCGCCGCTGTGTCAACCGGCAATGCCGGCGCGCTGACTTTCAGATTGCCGAGCGCGTGGACCTGCCGCGCGCCGAGCGAGACAAGGCGGTCCCGATCGACGGGGCTTTGCGCCAGGCAGAGATCGAAGGGCGCGAGCAGCCTCGCCGTCACCCCCGGCACCCGCGACCAGCGGCGGTGCGAGCGGGCCGACATCCTGGCGTTGATCAGGGCTATGGGCACGCCCCGCCGGTGGGTCTCCAGGATCAGGTTCGGCCACAGCTCGGGCTCGACCAGGACGGCGAGCTGCGGTCGCCAGTGGGCGAGGAACGAGCGCCAGGCCGCCGGCTGGTCGACCGGGGCGAACTGGTGCCGGGCCCGCGCCGGCAGGCGCTCGCCCAGCAACCGCGCCGAAGTGACCGTGCCGGTGGTGATCAAGACCTGGAGCGCCGGCCGGCTGGCCAGCAGCGCCGCGAGGAGCGGCAGGACCGCCGGCGACTCGCCGACGCTCGCGCCGTGCAGCCAGAGCAGCGGACCCGCGGGCCGCGCGGCGCTCGCCTGCCCGAGCCGCTCCGGCAGGCGGGCGGGATCCTCCTTGGCGCGCGACGCGCGCCGCTTCAGAGCCGCCCCGATCAGCGGTGCGCCGAGCTGGGTCGCGCCGCGGTAGAGAGTCAATAGTGCGAATCCGGGGTGAAGGGGCGGTCGCTGCAGCCGCAGCATGGTCAGACGGGGTGGAGGCCGACCGCCGCGGAGATCGGCTCGCCCGGCGTGGCCAGCTGATCCGCGAACTGTTGCTGATAGAGCCGGGTGTAGCTGCCGCCGCGCGCGAGCAGCGCGTGATGCGTCCCGGTATCGACGACCCGGCCCTCCTCGACCACCGCGATCAGGTCGGCACCGATCACGGTCGACAGGCGATGCGCGATGACCACCGTGGTGCGCCCCCGCATCAGCCGGCGCAGCGCCATCTGCACGACGCGCTCCGCTTCGCTGTCGAGGGCGGAGGTCGCCTCGTCGAGCAGCAGGATCGGGGCATCCTTGAGCATCGCCCGGGCAATGCCGAGCCGTTGTCGTTGGCCGCCGGAAAGACTGGTGCCGCTCGGGCCGATCATCGTGTCGTAGCCATCGGGCAGCGCACGGATGAACTCATGCGCGGCGGCCCCCCTGGCGGCGGCCACCACCGCCGCCTCGCCGGCTCCCGGCCGGCCGTAGGCGATGTTGGCGCGCACCGTGTCGTCGAACAGGTCGACCTCCTGACTGACCAGGGCGATCGCGCCACGCAGGCTGGCGAGCGTGACCATGCGTACGTCCTGGCCATCGATCAGGACCGCGCCTTCGTCGACGTCGTAGAACCGCAGGATCAGGTTGAGCATGGTCGATTTGCCGGCGCCCGATGGCCCGACCAGGGCGACCGTTTGGCCGGCCGGGATCTCCAGATCGAGCCCACGGAGCGCCGGCCGGGTCGGCCGATAGCCGAACCGGACCCCAGCGAAGTGGATCTCGCCGGCGCTGATCGTGAGCGGCATTGCGTCCGGCCGGTCACCGATCAGGGGCTCGCGGTCGAGCAGGCCATAGATCCGCTCGGCCGCCGCCACACCACTTTGGACCTCGGTGAGCAGAGCTGCCGCGGTCCGCAGCGGCCGATAGGCAAACAGCAGCGCCGCGATGAACGCGAACAGGGCGCCGGGCGTGGTCTGGCCAGCCAGCACCTGCCAGCCGCCGTAAGAGACCACCGCCGCGATCGCAAGGCCGCCGAGCACCTCCATGATCGGCCCCGTGAACGCGCTGACCCGCGAGGCCTTGACGTTGTATCTGAACTGCTGCTCGATCAGCGACGCGGTGCGGGTCGATTCGTCATCTTCGCGGTTGTCCGCCTTGACCTGGCGGACCCCAGAGAAGACCTGCTCGAGCCGAGCGCTCAGCCTTGACATGTGCCCCTGGCCTTGACGCGAGATCTCGCGCATCCGCCGCCCGAGCCGGTTGACCGGCCAGAACGCCATCGGGAATCCGATCGTCGCCAAAGCGGCGAGCCGCCAATCCTGATGGAACATCAGACCGAGCAGGAACAGGAGCGTCAGGCCGTCGCGGACCGCCGTGGTCAACGCCGAGGACACGGCGACACGGAGCTGCTGCGTGTCGTAGATGAGGCGGGAGAGCAGGGGACCCGGCCCACGCTCGGCGATGTAGGCGAGGTCGGCGCCAATCAGATGGTCGAACAGGCGCCGCTGCAGATCGGCGATCACCCGTTGCCCGATCCGGGCCATGACCACCGCCTGCGCATAACCGACAGCCGCCTTGAGCAGAGCCAGCCCGATGACCGCCAGCGGCACCAGGAGGAGCATCGCGCGGTCGCGCTCCAGGAACACACGATCGAGCGCCGGCTCCATGATCCAGGCCTGGCCCGCCGTCGCCGCGGCGAACAGCCCCATACAGAGGGCCGCCACGAGCAGCCAGCGGAATTGGGGCAAGACGTGCTCGCGCAGGAGCCTGCCCGCAGCGCCCCCGGTCAGATCCCCGACGATCGAGAGGCGCAGGAAGCCGCGCATGAGCCCCCGCCAAAGGCGGGTCGCCGACGGGCCGCCGACCCGGTTGAGATGGAATGCGCGCGGCGCTCAGACGCGGGCGCCGGCCCTGCGATTGGTGGCACCGTTAGCGCGCCGCGGCCGGAACCGCCAGACCGTCGCCGGCGGCAGGTTGCGCATCACGACCTTGACCAGCCTGGCTTCGACGCCGAGCTTCTTCGCCGGAATCGGCACCACGGGCGAGTAGGAGTACTGCAGCAGGCAGCCCTCCGGACCGAGGGCCGCGAAGCTCTGCTCCACGATCGCGCGCTGGAAGCCAAGCGGCATGGTGACCATCGGAATCCCCGAGATCACGGTACCGACCTGCTCGACCCCTTGTTGACGCAAGATGTCGACCAGCCGGGTGGCGTCGCCATTGATGACCCGCACGGCAGGAAAGCGCTCACGGAGATACTCATACAGCGGCCGATCGAGCTCGATCATCATCAGGGCCTCAGGCGGCAGGCCCGAGTCCATCAGGCCCTGCGAGATCGCGCCCGTGCCGGCCCCGAGCTCGACCACCGCCTGACCGGGCCGCCAGGCAACCTCGCTCGTGACCGCGCGCGCCAGCGCCCGTGACGACGGGATGACCGCGCCCATCGACTTGGGCGAGCGCAGCCACTGCCGAAAGAAGAGCTCGGTTTCCTTGGTTTGCGTGACGTTGACTTGGCTCATTCGCTATCCCCAGCAGGCGCCCGACCCGCTCGTTCCTGGTCGTGCAACCAACATTCTCGACGCCGCTCGGTCAGCGCCAACTCGGATGCGCCCTCCACCTCGACGGTGGGTCACCCCAGCCGGAGGCCACCTGTCCAGAAAATCGCCGATGCCGTAGAGTTCGTTCGACTCGCGAAGCCGTTTCGGGACCATCGAGGGTGGCGACCATAGCGGCGCCCGGAGGTCTTGGCAATCTCCCGCGGAAAGCCAGCTCCGGATCGGCGCCAGGGCATCGATCCCGGGGGCCGGGTGCAGTCCCTCATCGCGCTCGGGGCCGCTCACCGCCGGCAGCTCCGAGCTGCAGCGCCAGGCGCACGATCGGCGGCCCGGCGAGCTGCGTCAGAAGGACGCCGAGCAGAACCACCGCAGTCATCGCCTCGATCGACTGATGCGCGGTGGCCGTCAACGCGGCCACCGACGGTGAGCCGCGATAGGCGAGGATCAGGCCGAGCACCAGGCCACCCTGGATGGCAAGACTGAGCCCGAGATACCGTTCGATGCCACCCGGCAGGCCAAGGCTGCGGGCGGCGAGACGGGTGCCGAGATACTTGCCGGCGAACCGGCTCGTCACATAAGCGAACGCGAGGCCGATCGCCTGCAGGCCGTGAGCATCGGCGAGCGGCAGATGTGCGCCGGCGAGGACGAAGAACACGACGAACAGCGGCTCCACGTATGGGCCGAGGAGATTTCGGACGCGCTCGGTTTCGTGGCCCGGCAGGTGTTCGCCACCATCAGGCCGAAGGCCAGAGGCACCAGCAGAAAGGACAGGGAGGTCGCCGCAGCGCTGCCAACCGCGACGAGGCCAAAGCCCAGTAGCAGCAGCTCGAGGCCCGGCCCGCCGAGCTCCCGGTTCCGGCTGGCCAGCCGCAATACCCAGGCGAATGCGGCGCCGATCCCGCCACCGACCCCGAGTGCCAGGAGTTCGGTCCCAAGGGTCCGAAACGCAGTAGCGACAATGGGCGCACCGGCATGCGTCGGGAGCAGCCGGTCGGCGACTGCGGTCGATATCACGCTGAACGCGATCACCGCGAGGGTGTCGTTCAACGCGATGATTCCGAGCAGATAGTTGATGAAAGGGCCGCGCACGTCCGAGTCGCGGACGAGCGCGGCCGTGGTCGTCGGCGCGGTCGAGATCGCGATGGCGGCGAGCAGCAGGGCGTAGGTCCAGTCCAGCCGCAGCACCCGCATAGTGATCAATACCAGAACGAACGCGCCGAGAAATTGGCCGAGCGTGAGGCCCACGATCTTCAGGCCCAGGTTTTGCAACAGGGCGCGATCGAATTCGCTGCCGATTCGGAAGGCGATCACCGCGATGGCGACCGTCGAGAAACTGTGCAGCTGCGGCAGCATCGAGGTGTCGATGACGGCCAAAAGTTGAGGGCCGAGTGCGATCCCGACCAGGATTTGCCCGGTGATCGATGGCATCCGCATCAGCCGGGTCAGGCGACCGGCCGCCGCGCCCAACACCAGCATGGTGCCGAGCACAAAGATCGGGGCGTCGGTGAGGTGTCGCCAGAGTTCCCCGAGCATGCCCTCAGATTGCGCACTCGAGCCCCGCAGTCGACCCGAAGATCGCTCGGCCGACGCTGGTGATGCGGCGCGCTCTGCCCGCCCGCGTCAGGTCGTGGACGCTCAACGCCAATGCTCTCCGATCCAGGTCGCTGGCCGAAGTGACCTGAAGCGCGCAGGCCCGACGCCGCGAGCAGCGTCCGGCGGCTTCGGCTGGCCGTGGAAGACGATGATCCGGGCGTCCGCGGGGAGGGTGGCCGGCTTCAGACGACGCCAGACCCGACCCGGCAGGCAATGGTGCTTGAAGCTGCGGCACCACTCGTCCGGCCAGAAGCTCAGCTGGCCGATCGAGCGGCTCAGATAGATCTGCTCGTTTTCGTAGCGACGCACGATCTCGGCTGCGCCCGCGCGAAAACGCTCCAGGATGTCGCGATGCGCCCTGGGCCGATAACGATAGACCGAAGAATTGCCGATGCCCCGACCCGGCTGGGTCCAGTTCTCGATGACGCAGAATTCGCCGGCATACCGGAAGAAGCAGTCGATATTGGCAATGATCACGACGTCGAGGTCGAGGAACAGGACAGGATCCTCGAGGTCCTCGAGCTCTGGTGCGAAGCAGCTGAGCTCGCGCCAGAGCGAGCGCTCCCACGCGGGCGCGAGCCGAAGCGGCGGCAGGGGGCGGCATTCGATCCCGGCGCAAAGGCCCCGAGTGTCGTCGGTCACACAGATGAAGCGATGCGGCACGGTCAGGTGGCGCTGCACCATGCTGCGCAGCGTGTTGACGTAGTCCGGACCGTAGCGTCGGCCCCACTTCATGCAGAGGACGGTCGGCATGGCCGCCGGCCGGAGACCGACGATCGCCTAGGCGGCGGCGCTGGCCTCGCCGGCATCCAGTCCGCTGAGCGAGCGCACGGCCACTGACAGCATGGCCAGATCGATCGTCGGCTGGGTATCGAGATCGGTCAGCAGGCGCTGCCAGCGTGCGAACCCGGTCACCTCCGTGCTCAGCCATTCGGCGATCGTGCTCTGCAGGGCGCCGGACTCGATCTGCGGCCCGATCCGCCGGCTGCCGAAGGCCTGCACGGTGAGGCGGCGATGCTGCTGCAGCAGATCCTCGAGCAACCCGATCAAGGCGAGGCGCTCCCAATGATTGCGCGGCTTGGTTTTCTCCAGGATGTCGAGGAGCCGGCCAAGGCGCAGTTGGGCGTCGAGCGCGAAGTAGGTGCTGGCAGCGGTCACCACCTCGGTACCGACCTCGTCGGCCACGGCGACCACCTCGCACGCCGGGAACAGATAAGGCAGGCCGGCGATGCGCCGCGCCAGTCCAGCTTCGACCCCCCGGCCGACGTAGGTCTCGATCACCTCCCCGAAGCGGCGAAGGTCGCCCTCGGCGAGCACCAGGTCCAGCTTGTCGAGCAGATTGACGATGCCCCGCGCAAAGCGATCGACCGCCGAGCGGATATTGATCGGCGTCGGCAGGTTGCGGAGGAACCAATAAGTGCCCCGAGCGAGCGATTGACGCGCCTCGCCGAAGAGCGTGACCTGATGCTCGGCGCCGATCTGCCCGGCCAACCCTTCCAGCTCGCCGAGCAGCGGCACCAGCGCGAAGGCGTCGCGCGCCACGATATAGGCGCGGGCGATCGACGAGGCGGGCCGTCCGGTGCGATCGCTGAGCTCGCCGACGAACTCGCCGAGCCCGCGATTGACCAAGCTGTTGGCGACCAGGGTCGCCGTGATCTCGCGGCGCAGCCGGTGCTCGGCGATCTGCACGCGGAAGCGCTTGCGCAACGGCCGCGGAAAGTACTTGACCAGATCCCGAAGAAGGTAGGCGTCATCGGGCAGGTCCGACGCCAGCAGCTCGTCATAGAGGGCCATCTTGGCGTAGGCGAGCAGCACCGCCACCTCGGGGCGGTACAGCCCCTGACCGAATTGCCGGCGCTGGGCGAGGGTCTCGTCGTCGGGCAGGACCTCGAGCTCGCGATTGAGCCGCCCGCTCGCCTCCAGCCGTCGGATGAAGGCCGTCTGGCTGTCCAGAAGCTCGCTCGGCCGCGCCTGGGCGAGCGAGATCGCCTGCACCTGCAGGACGTTGTTGCGCAGCACCAGATGACCGACCTCGTCGGTCATCTGGGCGAGCAGCCGGTCGCGCTGCTTCATGGTCATGTCGCCTGCATCGACCACCGCGCCAAGCAGAATCTTGATGTTGACCTCGTGGTCCGAGCAGTCGACGCCGGCAGAGTTGTCGATGAAGTCGGTGTTGATCCGACCGCCCTTCTGGGCAAAGGCGATGCGTGCCTTCTGGGTCAGGCCGAGATTGCCGCCCTCGGCGACGATCTTGCAGCGCAGCTGCTCGGCGTCGACCCGGACGGCGTCGTTGGTGCGATCGAAAGCGTCGGCATGTCGCTCGGCGGCCGCCTTGACGTAGGTGCCGATGCCGCCGTTCCAGAACAGCTCGACCGGAGCGAGGAGGATCGTCCGGATCAGCTCCTGTGGGGTGAACTCCTCGGTCTCGGTCGCGAGGGCCTGGCGCGCCTGCGCCGAGAGCTTGATCGATTTGACGCTGCGCGGGTAGATGGCGCCACCCGGGCTCAGCCTGGCGCGGTCGTAGTCGTCCCAGCTCGAGCGGGGCAGCTCGAACAGGCGCTTGCGCTCGGCATGGCTCAGGGCGGGGTCGGGGTCCGGATCGATGAAGATGTGCCGGTGGTCGAAGGCAGCGATCAGTTTGATCTGCTCGGACAGCAGCATGCCGTTGCCGAAGACGTCGCCCGACATGTCGCCGACGCCGATCGCGGTGAACGGCTCGCTCTGGCAGTCCTTGCCGAGCTCGAGGAAGTGGCGCTTGACCGATTCCCAGGCGCCGCGGGCGGTGATGCCCATGCCCTTGTGGTCGTACCCGGCCGAGCCGCCGGACGCGAAAGCGTCGCCCAGCCAGTGCCCGTACTCCTTGCTGATCGCATTGGCGATGTCAGAGAAGGTCGCCGTGCCCTTGTCCGCGGCGACGACCAGATAGGGATCGTCGTCATCGTAGCGGACTATGCGTTCGCGCGTCACGATCCGGTCGCCGACCCGATTGTCGGTCAGATCCAGCATGCCGCGCATCAAGGTCCGATAGCACTCGACCACTTCCGCCTGCAGAGCGGCGCGGTCACCGCCCCGCGGCGGCCGTTTGACGACGAAGCCGCCCTTGGCCCCGACTGGCACGATGACGCCGTTCTTGACCATCTGGGCTTTCATCAGGCCGAGGACTTCGGTGCGGAAGTCTTCGCGGCGATCCGACCAGCGGATGCCGCCGCGGGCGACCTTGCCGCCGCGCAGATGGACGGCCTCGGTGCGCGGCGCATAGACGAAGATCTCGAAGGCCGGACGCGGCAGGGGCATGTCGGGCACCGCCGCCGGGTTGATCTTGAGCGACAGATAGGGCTTGTAGGGCGCGCCGTCGGGCCCGGGCTGATAGTAGTTGGTGCGCAGCGTCGCCAGCATCAGGCGCAGATAGCGCCGCAGGATGCGGTCCTGGTCGAGGTTGGCGACGGCGTCGAGATCGGCCCGGAACCGAGCCTCCAGCGCGCCGAGCTGGGCCGCGCGATCCTCGGCACCGGTCGGATCGAAGCGTGTCTCGAACAGCTCGGCGAGCTGGCGCGCGAGGCCCGGATTCTGGGCCAGCGTCCGCTCCATGTAAGCCTGGCTGAACGGGATGCCGATCTGAAGCAGGTACTTGCAGTAGGCGCGCAGGACCATCACCTGGCGCCAGTTCAGCCCGGCACGCAGGACCAGCTGATTGAAGCCGTCGTTCTCGGCTTCGCCGCGCCAGACCCGCGCGAAGGCGACTCGAAAGTCTCGCTCCACCCGATCGGGCTCGAGCTCGTCCACATCGAGCGCCTCCAGGCGGAAATCGTGCATCCAGAAGCTCGCCCCGGCGCGCGTTGCGAATTCGTAGAGCTGCTCCTGGAGCACCCGCAGGCCCATGTTCTCGAGCACCGGCAGGACGTCCGAGAGGGCAATCCCCTCGCCACCGCGCGCGAGCTTGAAGCAGAGCTGCCCCTCCTCCTGTTCGAGCGGCCGGTAGAGGGACATCGTCAGATCGGTCTCGCCCTTCGCCAGCCGATCGAGCCGATCGATATCGGGCACCGCGGCCCGCGCCGGCACCTGCTCCTGATAAGCGATGGGAATCGCGTCGGCGTAGGCGCGAAACAGCCGGTTACCCTCTTCCTCGCCGTGGGCGTCAATCAGGGCCTCGCGCAGGACGTCGCTCCAGGAGCGCGCGGCCTGGACCAGACGGGCCTCGATTTCGGCGGGCTCGATCCGGGGCGGGATGCCCCGCGGGGTGCGCACGATGAACTGGATCCGGGCCAGGATGGACTCCGAGATATGCGCCTGGAACTCGGCCTCGGTGCCGTTCAACGCCTCCTGCAGGATGTCCTGGAACTTGCGCCGGATCTCGGTGTTGTAGCGCTCGCGCGGCACGTAGACCATGCAGGACACGAAGCGCGCGAACGCATCCTTGCGCAGGAACAGGCGGATCTGCTGGCGCTCCTGGAGATGCAGGATCTCCTGCACGATCTCGAACAGGTCGGCCTCGGGAGTCTGGAACAGCTCGTCGCGCGGGTAGGTCTCCAGGATGTTGGCGAGCGCCTTGCCCGAGTGGCTGGCGGGCGCCAGGCCGGCACGCGCGATCACCCCGGCGACCTTGCGGCGCAGGAGCGGGATATCGCGCGGATTGCGGTTGTAGGCAGCCGACGTGAACAGCCCGAGGAAGCGGTGCTCACCCAGCACCTTGCCTTTGGCGTCGAAGCGGCGGACTCCGATGTAGTCGAGGTACACCGGGCGATGCACAGTCGAGCGCGCATTCGCCTTGGTGATCATCAGCGGGACCGGCATGCGCGCCTGCTTGCGCACTTCGGAGGGTAGTGCTGCGAAGCTGCGCGAAGTCGAGGTGCCGCTCGGCTGGCGGTGCAGCAGGCCGAGCGCCGAGCCCTCGATTCGTTTGAGCTGGTCGCCGTCCCGGTCGCGGATCAGCTCGTAGCAGCCGTAGCCGAGAAAAGTGAAGTGATTGTCGGCGATCCAGCGCAGGAACGCCTCGACTTCGGCCAGCTCCTCTGGGTCGATCGAGCGCGCCGCCGGCTTCAGGTCGGCGAGCGCCTGCTCGACCTTGCCCATCATCGTCCGCCAGTCCTCGACCGCGGCGCGCACGTCGCCGAGTGCCGCCTCGAGGTCGGCGCGGATCGCGTCGAGCCGCTCGGGGTCGCTCTGCCGGTCGATCTCGATGTGCATGAACGATTCGAAGCGCGCCTGCCCGCCGTCGCCTTCGGGCGATTCCAGAACCTCGGCGAGCGTGCCGTCGGCGGCGCGCTTGACCGGGATCACCGGGTGAATGGTCAGGTGGATCAAAAGGCCGAGTCGGTTCAGCGCCATGCTGACCGAATCGACCAGGAACGGCATATCGTCGTTGACCACCTCGACCACGGTGTGGGTCGACTGCCAGCCGTGCTGCTCGATCTGTGGGTTGTAGACGCGGACCTTGGCGTGGCCCGCCTCGCGGTGCTCGCCGAAGCGCAGATGGGCGAGCGCGGCGCCGTACAGGTCGAGCGGGTCGCGCTCGAGCAGCTCGTTCGGCGACACGGTGCGGTAGTAGTGGCGCAGGAACGCCTCGGCGAGATCAGCCTGCGGCTCGCTCAACCGGCCGTGCAACCGCTCGACCACCTGGTCGAGCAGCTCGTGCTTCCTGTCCTCCAGCCGGGTTGCCATGGGACCTCCCCTTCGCCGCCGCGCCTGCCCACGATTTGAGCACGTAATTTAAGCACATATGGTGACACTCATACAGCGTCGAGGCGCCCCGAATCTGCCGTGAATTCAATCCGGGCGCAGCGCCGCTTCCCCTCAGC
>JBKPDM010000298.1:0-4573 GCA_046727895.1 Pseudomonadota bacterium
GCCGTGTCGCCCGCGGAGTTGCCGTGGCAGGCGGCGACGCTGACGGTCGGCCGTGAGCCGCGCCAACGCTTCGCCGGTTTCGGCTTCAGCTTCGAGCCCGACAACCCCTATTCGCAGCTCAGCGAGGAACGCAAAGCCGAGGTCGACCAGCTGCTGTTCAAGGACCTGAACACGCGCATCGTGCGTCTCTGGTACGCCACCGGCGATCCTACGCCACTGCGTGACTTCTACCTGAAGAGCGGCATCATTCCGCACGCGCTCGCCAATGGGGTCACCGAGCTGCTGCTCGCCCCCGCCAGCTACCTGGGCAGTCCCGAAGAGCAGGCGCGCGCGATCGCCTCGGACATCGCCACGATGCGCGATGACTACGGCATTCGGATCACCACCACGGGCGTGCTCAACGAGCCCGATAGCGACCGCAAGCGGCTGCGGGTGAGCGACTATGTGCCTTTGACCATCGGACTGCGGCGCGAACTCGATGCCCGCGGGCTCCAGAACGTCAAGACGATCGGTCCTGAGTTCGCAAGCGCCGATGATGGGGCGCTGCGGTGGTTCGATACGGTCGCGGCCAACCCGGTCGCGCTCGCCTCGTTCGACGGGCTCGGTACCCACTCGTACAACATGGCGGCCAACCCGGTGCTCGCCCAGCGCGTGCTCGCGCATCACAAGCAGTATTGGATGACCGAGGCCGGCGGCGGCGTTCAGGATGGCTCGGCCGAGTTTGACTACGCCTTCGCCGCGTCGGTCTCGTCCCGCTTCCTGAACGACCTCAACAACGCCGTGGACCACTGGATCTGGTTCATCGGCCTGAGCCACGGTCGGCGCGACGTCTATCAGAAGCTCGTGATGTGTGAGGGCCTCTGCGCGCAAAATGGCCGGATCTACAAGAACTATGGCTACTATCACGTGCAGCAGGTCATCTCCGCCTTCCTGCCCGGCACCGTCATGCGCCACGTGACCAGCGATCTGCCGCAATGGAAGGACCTGGTCTGGACCTACGGTCCGAAGCCACCGGTTCAGGCCGCGGCGGGCCTGCGCCCCGACGGGCGTTGGGCGCTCGCGGTGGTCGACGACACCCCGGGCGGCGGCTCGCCCCCGCTCTACAGCTGGGATCCGCCCACGAACTACCGGATCACGCTTGAAGTGCCCGACCTGGCCGATGTGCTCCGTCTGCGCTTCGACCTCTGCCGGACCAACACCCGGGTTGCCGTGCAGTGCGGCGAGACGCTCGATCTGATCAACGGTCGAGCGACCATCGAGGTCACCAACCTCGAGCTGATCACCCTGGTCGCTCAGAATCCGGTCCCTTAACTGTCGTCCGCGGCCCGAGCGGCGCGCGGCGACCGGCGCCGCGGTCGCTTCAGGCGCCGGCCAGGCGGTCGATCGCGGCGGTGATGCGCGCGATGTCCGGCGCACTCAAGAGCCGGTGGTCACCGGCCTTGATCAGCTCGATCGTGACGTCGTCGGACTGAAGGCGCTCGGCGAGGTGGAGCGAGGTCTCCCACGGCACCTCCGGCTCGCGCTGGCCGTGCAGCAGGTGGACCGGGCACCCGATCGGGATCGGGGCACGCAGCAGGAGGTGCCGCCGGCCCTCCTCAATCAGCTTGCTCGTGACCGGATAGGGTCCGTCGCCGTAGGCCGATGGTCGCAGCCAGTAGCCCTCGGCGGCGAGCTGCCGCCGCTGCTCGTCGGTGGCCTGCGCCAGCAGCAGATCCTCATTCAAAGGAGCATGCGCCGGATGATGCCCGGCAGCAGCTCGCCGCGTGCGCCGTCAGGCACCTCAAGCAGTCCGGTTTCGAGGTCGATGAAGCCGGCCAGGCACTCAGGAGGCGGCCTCCGGGGCCTCCGCACAGGACCCCTTAGCGGACAACTTGGCCCGCTCGGCCTCGGCAGCTTTGAGCTCTGCTTTGGCGCGCATCAGCCGCTTGGCTGCGGCATTCAAGGCGCTGCGCCCACTCGCGGTCTGGAGCTCCTACTCGGCGGCACGGACGGCAGCGGCAAGCCGCTTCAGCTGAGAAACCTGCGGCGGTTGCCCTTCAAACCACTGTGGCCCACTGGCGCGGCGACTTGGTCCAGTACGTGAGATCGCGCCCGAGCAACTTGGAGAGCGCCGCCACCTCATCGATAAACAGCGCACGCAGCCGCTCCCGGTCCGCCTCGGTCACGCCGGCGCTGCCAGCCTTGCGGTAATAGATCCGCTTACCGAGTTCGATGACTGGCAGCGGCAGGGTACGGTTGATGAGATTCTTGCCCCCAATCTGGGCGAGCAGGTGGTTGAATCGCGGCGCGCGCGGCACTCGCGCATGGTTGGTCCTGAGGATCTTGGATGGTCGGAGCTCCGGGTCGACACCAAGGAAGCTCAAAGTACCTGCCATGACGCCATGGAAGTTGGCGCGCAGGTCGTCGTAGACGATGATCTTGATCTGCTCCCTGGGGAACTGCGCGAGGTAGCGCTCAACCTGGCCGACGTAGCGACCAAGCTCGATGTACAGCCCGGACTGGCCCCACACCGCTCGCGGCGCGGCGAGGTCTCTCTCAAGCAAGAAGCCGAACGGATGACGGGTAGCTCCGATCCGACACTCCATGTGGTACTGCGAAATCGCCCGATCCACCGGATTGCGCAGGATCATGATGATGCGGGCATGGGGCGAGGCCAAGCGTATGTTGCGCGCCGCCGTGCTCGAGTAAAGGTACGAGGTCGAGCACTCGCCGATCGCCCGCTTACCCTCCGCCTTGCGGAACAGCGCATAGTAGGTCGCCGGATTACGCACGTAGGCTTCGTGCACCGGCTGGTTCATCGAGCCTTGTACGTAGGCGTCCGCGTCGAACTGACTGACGGCTCGCGCATTGCTCAACGTAAAGTTGTCAATTTCGATATCGTCGCTAAAAAAGTTCGGTTCCTTGATCGGTGAGCAATACACCCCTGGCTGCGCGCTCAGATTCCCGTAGACGGCGGTGGTTCCGGCATTCATCGCCCCAACCAGGAAGAAGTTGGGTCCGAGCCCTCCGTTCGGACGGAGCGATTGGTTCATGGAGGCAACTCCGGGTAGTTTCTGCTAAGAAGCGTTGAGGGATGATGTCACTCGAGACGACCGCGTGCTACTTGGCGCTCGCGGTACCGGCGATGATGCTGGTCGAGCTGACCGTGGCCTCGCGAGCCGGCGGGGCTGCGATGTTGCCTAAGCCGGGATTCTCCAGATACCGGTTCCACAGCGGCCATTGTGCGCTCCTTGAGCCCTCCTAGCAAGTCATCGCGGCATGGAAGGGTGGTGCCAGGCCCCCAGGCTGTGTCTCGGCCGCGGCAAATGTGCCAACCGAGCCGTCGAGGCTGTTAACCAGCGCTCTCCGTCAAGTGGACGGCGCACGACGATCTGCTGGCGCCGACCTACCTCGAGCGCTGCGTCGCGGTGCTCGACGACGACCCAGGCGTTTCGGTTTGCCATGCCGCGATTCAGGTGGTCAATGCCAGACGCTCGGTTACGACGCCGATCTGGGCCGCTATGTGGATGTCGATGGCACCCCGGCACTCGTGCGTGAGCCGGCCGGTCTCGCGAGCTCGTCCGACCCCGCCCGCCGCTTCGATGACGTGCTGCACGGGATGCAGCTCTGCTCAGAGATCTTCGGTGTCATGCGTACCGACCTGCTGCGGCGGACGTCACTGCACGGCAGCTACTACGGCTCCGATAAGGTGTTGCTCGCCGAGCTCGCCATGCTCGGCCGGTTCGAGAGCGTGCCCGAGCCCCTGTTCATCAAGCGTTTCCACAAGGACACGTCGTATTATCTTACAACGCGAGAAAGAGCCGCCTGGATCGATCCCGCCGCCTCATTTCGAGTGCCGCAGATGCAGGTCCTCAAGGGCTATCTCAGAGCGCTGTCGCTGGTGCCACTCACACCCGCGCAGCGGGTCCGCTGCTCGGGCAGCATTGCGCGCAAAATCTTGAATACCCGTGCGCTGCGCCTGCTGCTGGTGCCGTCGCCCGACAACTATCTGGGCATCGAGTCGCGTTCCGGCGCCAAACGCACCGAGTAGCGTACGGGTGCCGGCGCCGGTGAGGCTCGTGCAGGCACGAAGTCTCCGACCGGTATGAATCTGTGGACACGGTCGCGTCCGGTCTTGGCTAGCCTCCCGTGTGACGACCATCGAGCCAGGCCTCGACCGTGGGCAGCATGCGCTTGACGATCATGGCGATGCCTTCGGCCGTGGGGTGGATGCCGTCGGGCTGGGTGAGCTCGGAATGGCCGGCAACGCCGTCGAGGAAGAAGGGGTAGAGCGGTACGTCGTGCTTTTCGGCGAGACGCGGAAACACGGCGGCGAAAGCCTGGCCGTACTCGCGGCCGAGGTTGGGCGGCGCCAGCATGCCGGCGAGGAGGACCGAGACGCCCTTCGCCTGGAGGCGTGTGATGATGGCGTCGAGATCGCGCTCCATCTCGTCCGGCGGCAGGGCGCGAAGCCCGTCGTTGCCGCCGAGCTCGACGATCACATCGGTCGGCCGGTCGGCGAGCAGCCAGTCGAGGCGGGCGAGTCCGCCCGCCGAGGTATCACCGCTCACCCCGGCGTCGAGCACCGTACAGT
>JBKPDM010000299.1:0-6795 GCA_046727895.1 Pseudomonadota bacterium
GAGCAGGATCGCAAGATAGAGGCCGAGGCCGAATTTGAACACGCTCGCCACGATCGTATAGAGGAAGGTGTTGAAGACTGCGAGCCAGAATACCGGATCATCCCACAGCCAGGCGAAGTTCTCGAGGCCGATGAAGACGCCGCTGCGGCCGATCTTGGTATCGGTGAAGCTCAGCCAGATGCCGAGGCCAAGAGGGTAGGTCAGAAACAGGAGCAGAAACGCGGCCGCCGGCAGCATGAACCAGAAGCCGACCCAGTTACGGTTGTGCTTGAGCCGGGTCCAGGACCACCAGGGGAGCCCGGCAGCGGCGTAATTGGCACGTCCTGCAATCGTCGCCACTTTGCCGCCCCTTCCTCTCAGGTGCCGGCGAAGGGACGGCGGACGCGATCGGCCCCGCCCAAGGGCATCTCGTCCGCCGGCGCCTTGGCCCAGTCGAGCGACGTGCCGCCGGTCAGGGCAGCAACAGCGCCGGACGCCGTCGCGCCCGGCAGCATCCGCCTCCGATCGAGCTTGATCATTGGTATCGCCCCCCTGGCTTCTGAGCCCTGAATTGCGCTTCAGGCTACCCCGCAAAGCTTCCGCTGTCACGGATTCGAATGCCGGGCTCTGGGGAGACGTCACTCAGCTGCGGTTGCGCACGCCAGCGCCCGGAGCGGCCGCTCGGCGCCGCAGTTGTTCAGCTCGGCTCGAGCCATGCCTGATTGACGCAATTGCGCAACCGCTGCCCCTGGAGGTAGTCGCGCACCGTTTCCGCCGACTTGCGCCGCAAATCGGCCCGGCCAGCCGGCGACAACCAGGCCACGTGGGGCGTGAGCAGCAGACGGCCGTCGAGCCAGGGCTCGCGCCGACGAAACGCCTGGATCAGCGGATGCGCGGGATCGGGCGGCTCGGCCGGCAGGACGTCGAGCGCTGCGCCGCCAAGGAGGCCGTCGCGCAGCGCCCCTTCGAGCGCCGCCAGGTCGATCAGGCCGCCGCGCGCGGTGTTGATCAGGAGCACGTCCTTCCTCATCGCCGAAAAGGCGGCGCGATCAATCATGTTGGCGTTCCCGGCGGTCAGCGGGCAGTGCAGGCTCACCACGTCGGCCGCGCCGAGCAGCGCCTCGAGGCTCGCCGCGCGCTGGTAGCCGGTCGCAAGGTCGACGCCATCGGGCAGATAGGGGTCGTAGAACGACACCTCCATGTCGAGGCCGCGCGCGCGGCGGGCCGCCGCGGTTCCGATCCGCCCGAGACCGACCACGCCAAAGCGCGCCCCGCGCAACCGCCTGACCAGCGGCGCGCCCGCCCAGTGCCAGCCCGCGTACGGGTCGGCCAGCAGGCGGGCGTGATAGGAGACGAGGCCGCGGGCGAGGGCAAGCATCAGCGCGATCGCATGGTCGGCGACCTCGGTCGTGCCGTAGTCGGGCACGTTGCAGACCGGAATTCCCCGGCGTCCGCAGGCCGCGATGTCGACGTGGTCGTAGCCGACGCCGGCCCGGACCACGATCCGGCAGCGCGCCAGGCGCTCGATCACGTTCCGGTCGATCGGCACGCCGTAATAGACGATCAGGGCATCGGCAGCGCGCCAGCGCTCGTCCGGGATGCGCTCGGCGGTCAACTCGCGATGGAGCGCGATGTCGACGTCCCCGCCGAGCACCTCACGCTCGATCGCGGCGTCGTCCTCGAACAGCGCGTCCGGTAGCAGTACCAACATGTTCCCGGGCCCAAGTCAGCGTTGTGCCGGCGAAAACTAGCAGGGAACGCGGCGTCGTCCAGTCCTCTCGCCCGGGATTCCCGGCAAGTCGCCACGCGCGGCGACGAGCGCCTTGCCCAGGCGCCGAGTTCGCCTAGCATTAGGCTGGCCAAGCAAGCATAGGGGAGACTGTCATGGTCGGGCGGCTCGAGGGCAAGAGGGCGCTGGTGACGGCGGCGGCGCAGGGCATCGGGCGGGCAACCGCGCTCGCTATGGCGCGAGAGGGCGCCGAGGTGCTGGCGACCGACGTCAACACCACGCTGCTGGTCGAGCTGGCGGCCGAAGCGGGCATGACGACCGAGGCGCTCGACGTCACCGATCCGGCCGCGATCATCAAGCTGGCCGAGGCGCAGTCCACCTTCGACATCCTGGTCAACGTCGCCGGCTTCGTCCACCACGGCTCGATTTTGGATTGTGATGAGAAAGCCTATGACTTTTCGATGAATCTGAATGTCAAATCGATGTATCGCGTGATCCGGGCGTTCCTTCCGGCCATGCTGGAGGCCGGCGGCGGCAGCATCATCAACCTCGCCTCGGTCGCCTCGAGCCTGAAGGGCCTGCCCAACCGGTTCATCTACGGCACCAGCAAGGCGGCCGTGATCGGGCTTACCAAGTCGGTTGCGGCGGATTTCGTCGGTCGCGGCATCCGCTGCAATGCGATTGCGCCCGGCACGGTCGAGACTCCCTCGCTCGAGGAGCGGATCGCCGCTTTCGACGACCCCGAGGCGGCGCGCAAGGCATTCATCGCCCGCCAGCCCATGGGGCGCCTCGGCACGGCCAAGGAGATCGCAGCGCTCGCCGTCTATCTCGCCGCCGACGAGAGCGCCTACACCACCGGTCAGGTGTTCGTGGTCGATGGCGGGATCATGATCTGACGGGCCGGTCGGGCGAGCGGATCGGACCGCCTGATGCCGGCTGCCCGGCTGGATCCAATGCCTCCCCTGAACTCGTCGCAACAAGCCGGAGCGCGAGCGGACCAGGAAGACGCGCCGGCGCGTTCACCTCTGCTCTGGACGAGCCTGGTCGCGCTCGGCATCGTCTACGGCGACATCGGCACGAGCCCCCTCTACGCATTTCGCCAGAGCTTCCTCGCCGGGGGGGCGCGCCTCCCGGCGACCGCGACCAATGTGCTCGGCATCCTGTCGCTGATCTTCTGGGCGCTGATCATCGTCATCTCGATCAAGTACCTGCTCCTCGTGATGCGCGCCGACAACCGCGGCGAGGGCGGGATCGTCGCCCTGGTCTCACTGCTCAACCCACGCCAGGCGAAGCCGGGCACGCTGCGCTACGCCCTGGTCGCCATTGGAGTATTTGGTGGCACGTTGCTCTACGGCGATGGGACGATCACGCCGGCAATCTCGGTGCTGAGCGCGATCGAGGGCCTCAACGTCGCCACGCCGGCGTTTCAGCCGTTCGTGCTCCCGATCACGATCTGCATCCTGTTCGTGCTGTTCGGCTTTCAACATCGCGGGACGGCGGCGATCGGCGCGGTGTTCGGCCCGACCATGCTGATCTGGTTCCTGGCTCTGGCGGTGCTGGGCGTGGGCGGCATCCTGCGCGCACCCGAAGTTCTCGCTGCGCTCGACCCACTGCATGGCTATCGATTCTTCGCAGCGCATGGCGCGATCGCGTTCGCCGTCCTTGGCGCCGTCTTCCTCGTGGTCACCGGCGGCGAGGCTCTTTATGCCGACATGGGGCACTTCGGCCGGGGGCCGATCCGCCTCGCCTGGTTCGTGGTCGCGCTGCCGGCGCTCGTGCTGAACTACTTCGGCCAGGGTGCCTTGGTGCTGAGCAATCCGGCGGAGATCACGCAACCTTTCTACGAGCTCGCCCCCACCTGGGCCCTCTACCCGCTGGTCCTGCTCGCGACCGCAGCCACGGTGATCGCCTCGCAGGCGGTCATTTCCGGCGTGTTCTCGCTGACCGGCCAGTTCGTCCAGCTGCAGCTGCTGCCGCGCGTCAACATCATCCACACCTACGGCGAGGAGAAAGGGCAGATCTACATCCCGAGCGTCAACTGGATGCTGATGGCCGCGACCATCGGCCTGGTTCTGGGCTTCCGTTCGTCGGGCAATCTCGCCTCGGCCTACGGCGTCGCGATTTCGACCATGATGGTGATCACCACCGTACTGGCATTCTTCGTCGCCACGCGATGGGGCTGGAACGTGCGGTGGGCCGCGCTTGTTGCGGCGGCGTTCCTGATCGTGGACCTCGCGTTCTTCGGGGCCAATCTGCTCAAGATCGCCGAGGGCGGCTGGTACCCGCTTCTGGTCGCTGCGCTGGTCTCGCTGCTGATGTGGACATGGCGACGGGGGCGCCATCTCGTGGTCCAGCAGCTGCAGAAGGACCAGCAGCCGCTCGACGAATTCCTCGCGACGCTGCGAGCCAGCCCGCCGACGCGCATCGACGGCACGGCCGTGTTCATGACCTCGGGCGGCATGGCCGTGCCGCCGATTCTCTTCCACCATCTGCGCCACAACCAGGTGCTGCATCGGCAGGCCGTGCTGCTGCGGGTCGAGACCGAGGATATTCCCAGGGTGCCGGCGGCCGAGCGGCTCGCGATCGAGTGCCTCGACCCCGGCTTCTATCGGATCATGGTGCATTACGGCTTCATGCAGACCCCGGACATCCCGGTGGCGCTCCGACTCTGCGAGGCGCTCGGCCTGACCGTCGATCTCGAGACGACCACGTATTATCTGGGCCGCGAGACGCTGCTGCCGCGCGGGAACTTCGGTCTGCCGCTCTGGCAGGACCATGTGTGCGACTTCCTGTCGCGCAATGCCGCCCGTGCGACTGCCTTCTATCATCTCCCGCCGGAGCGGGTGGTCGAGATCGGCATCCAGGTCGAGATCTAGCGCGAGCGGGGCGCCGCGCCCGCCTTGGAAGAGCCGGGTCGTCACCATCTGGACTCGACTCCCGATGCATCGTTGAGCAAGCTTTCGCTCGGAGCATCGCCCAGCCGCACGCCGAACACGAAAGAGCCCGCCATGGCGCTTCACTTCACGCAGGGAGAATATACGGACCGGCGGCAGCGGGCGCTCGCCGCCATGGCCGGGCGCGGTCTCGACGGCCTGCTCCTGTTCAAGCAGGAGAGCATGTACTGGCTCACCGGCTACGACAGCTTCGGCTACTGCTTCTTCCAGTGCCTCGTGCTGCGGGCGGATGGCGATCTGTTCCTGCTGACCCGCGCGCCAGATCTGCGCCAGGCGCAACACACGTCAATCATCGAGGACATCCGGATCTGGGTCGATCGTGAGGGGGTCGACCCGGCGCGCGAGCTGCGCGCACTCCTAGCCGAGAAGGGGCTCGCCGGCAAACGGCTCGGGGTCGAATACCAAAGCCACGGGCTGACCGCAGCCGACGGCAAGCGGCTCGACGCGGCGCTCGGCGGTTTCGCTGCGACGACCGACGCCTCCGACCTGATCGACCGCCTGCGGCTGGTCAAGTTCGCGGCCGAGCTTGCGTATGTCCGCCGCGCGGCCGAGCTGGCCGATCGCGCGCTCGATGCCGCGATCGCCGAGACCCGGGCCGGCGCCGACGAGGGTGCGATCCTGGCCGCGATGCAAGCGGCGATCTTTGAAGGCGGCGGCGACTACCCGGGCAACCCGTTCATCATCGGCTCGGGCCGCGATGCGCTGCTCTGCCGCTACAAGTCCGGCCGCCGCCGGCTCGACGCGAGGGATCAGCTGACCCTGGAGTTTGCCGGGGTGTTCCGCCACTACCACGCCTGCCTGATGCGCACGCTGGTGGTCGGCGAGGTCCCGGCGCGCCAGCGCGCCCTGCACGCCGCCTGCGCCGAAGCGCTCGCCGCCTGCGAGGCGAAGCTGCGGCCGGGCGCGCCGATGGGCGAGGTGTTCGACGCCCAGGCCCTGGTATTCGATCGCCACGGCCTTGGCGCGCATCGGCTCAACGCCTGCGGCTATTCGCTCGGGGCGGTCTATCCGCCGTCCTGGATGGACTGGCCGATGTTCTTTCACGCCAATTCGGTCGAGATCGGGCCCGGCATGGTGTTCTTCCTGCACATGATCCTGATGGACAGCGAGGCCGGGCTCGCGGTGACGCTGGGGCGCACCTCGCTGATCACCGAGCGTGGCCCCGAGCCGCTCTCCCGGGCGCCGCTCGACCTGATCGTGCGCTGAGCCCTTGGCGGCGCGCAAATCGCCAGACGGATCCGCCGCCGCATATCGTCGAGGCCTGCTGAACCACCGGCCGCCAGTGCTGGTCCGGACCTGCCAGGTAGCGGACCGGGAGGATGAGAAGCGCGCGGCCTGGGAACCGTGGTCCGGGTACGTCGCGGCGCTCATGTCTGATCTCACCGCAATTAGCGCCCGCCGCTGCGCCGGACCGGCCAAAACCCTGCCCTTTGCCGCTAGGGACCGCCTGGCTGTCGGCTCTTTCGCGGCGTTGATCCGCACCCGAGCCCGTCGAGCGGCCGCCCGTGCGTGACTTAAGTTCGGCGAGATCCGGACTTGCGCCACCTGGAGGCGAACTTGGCCGGTGGAGCGCCAGGACCAGCGCTCCACCCTTTCTTAGAACGCCTACGAGATCTCGGCGAGAGTGGCCCGAAGCCTATCGAGCTTCTTGCGCAACTCGCTGCGCGCGTTCTCTTGGTCCTCAAGTTTACCCCGCAGCTGCTCAACCTCATCAGCATCTGTGCCAGCTACCCTATCACCCGACGCCGTCTCGGCGTCCACCACCCGAACTGAAAGAATGGTGTTGGTCTTACTCTTGAGGTCGTTGTTGTACCAATCACCATACGGTGCTAGACGAAGGTGTTGCTCCTCCCCGGTTCAATGCCACCGGGGAATTGATAGTTGAAGCTATCATTTACCCAAGGCACGGACCTTCCTGGCGTTTCAAGGACCCCGTGAAAGAGCACCCTCGCAAGCGCAACATCGAGAGTATTCTTGATCGTGAACTCAATGACGGGCTGGCTGAAAGGATCAGCCGACCAGTAGTATTTAGTATTCTTTATTTCTATTTGAGCGAGTTTGCGCTCTGACTGCGTGCGACTTTCTTCGGCTGTCTGGATCTGTTCCGATAGTCTCGCAACCTCGGTATCAAGC
>JBKPDM010000300.1:0-3728 GCA_046727895.1 Pseudomonadota bacterium
AACGCGCGGCCGGCTACGCCCACGACGACCCTCCGCAGCGCAAGCTCGAGAAGCTTGAGGCGCTGCTGAGCCTAGCAGCGGGGGACGTGGCTGCGGTCGCGCCGTCCCTGATCGCTGCCCTGCTGGCGATCCCCGCCGGGGACCGCTACCCAGCGATCGAACTCAGCCCACAGCAGCAGAAGGAGCGGACGTTCCAGGTCCTGGTCGATCAGCTCGCTGGCCTGGCGGCCCGCCAGCCGGTGCTGGCGGTGTACGAAGACGTGCAGTGGAGCGACCCGACGACGCTCGAGCTTCTGGAGAAGGTGATCGATCGGGTACAGTGCCTGCCGGTGCTGGTCCTGATCACCTTCCGACCCGAGTTCACGTCGCCGTGGCGGGGCCAGACGCAGATCACGTCGCTCGCGCTCAACCGGCTCAGCCGCAAACAGGGCGCCGCAATGGTCGCTGAGGTGACGGGCGGCCGAGAGCTGCCGGCAGCGGTGCTCGAGGAAATCGTCAGCAAGACCGACGGTGTGCCACTGTTTGTGGAGGAGCTGACCAAAGCGGTGATCGAGTCCGGTCTACTCGAGGATGAGTGTGGCCGCTACACCTTGACCGGCCCTCTGCCACCACTTGCAATCCCGACAACCTTGCACGATTCGCTCCTGGCGCGGCTCGACCGGCTCGCACCGGCGAAGGAGGTGGCGCAAATCGGTGCCGCTATCGGTCGCGAGTTCAGCTACGAGCTGCTCACGGCGGTGGCTCTGCTCGGCCATGACGAGCTGCATAACGGGCTGAACCGGCTGGTCGAGGCCGAGCTGATCTTTCGTCAGGGCACGCTGCCGCAGGCGACTTACAGCTTCAAGCACGCGCTCGTGCGTGACGTTGCTTACGAGACCCTGCTAAAGAGCAGGCGCCAGCAGCTGCACGGCCGCATCGCAGGCGTGTTGCGCGAACAGTTCCCGGAGGTGATCGAGGCCCAGCCCGAGCTCATGGCTCGCCACTGCGCCGAGGCCGGCCTCGTGAGCGAGGCGATCCAATATACCATAAATGCTGGGCGGCAGGCGCTCGAGCGATCGGCCAATGCCGAAGCCGCTGGGCATCTAGGCAAGGGATTGACCTTGCTCGAAGCCCTGCCCCCGGGGCCGGAGCGCGACGCTGTGGAGCTAAATCTCTTGGTCGCACTCGGCCCACCTCTGGTCGCCACCAAGGGCTTCACCGATCCGGAGGTGGAGAGGATCTACCTTCGGGCGCGGGCACTGTGCCGGGAGCTCGGGACCACGACAGAGCTCGTCCCGGTGCTCGTCGGCCTGGCCAATATTCACCTGCTCCGTGCCGAGCTTCGCCGGGCACGCGAACTCGGCGAGGAGTGCCTGGCACTGGCCCAGCACCACGACGACCTCGGCATCCGCATGGCGGCACATCGAATGCTGGGATCGGCGCTACATTTTCTTGGCGAGTTCCCCCGGGCGCGAGAACAGCTGGAGCAGGCGAACGCGATCCGCGAACGCTACCACCGGCGCTTCGACGCCTCCCTCTATCTCATCTCCGGTTCCAGGGTGTACTGCCGTTCGATTTTTGCCCGGGTGCTCTGGGCGCTCGGCTACCCCGAGCAGGCTTTAGGCTCGAGTGACGTAGCGCTCCGCCTGGCCCAGGAGACCTCCCACAGCCACACTTTGGCACAAGCCCTGAGCCTTGCTGCTGCATTTCATCTCGATCGCCGGGATGTGGAGCGGACGGAACATTTGGCCCGCGAGGCGGTCGCGCTCGCCGACGAGCACGACTTTCCGTACTGGCGGGCGACGGGGCGGGTGTGGGGAGGTTGGGCGCTCGTCCAGCGGCAGGAGATCGAGCAGGGACTCGCGCAGATCCAGGAGAGCCTGGCGCAGTTCCGCGCCAACGGGAATGTGCAAACGATCCCCCATGCCCTCAGCGTGCTGGCCGAGGTTTACGGCCAAGCCGGCGAGCCGCAGAAGGGCCTCGAGGCCCTGGCGGAGGCACTAGCCGTACTTGAGAGCACAAATGAGCGCCGCCGGGAGGCGGAGATCCATCGGCTGAAGGGGACGCTGTCACTGGCACTGCCCGGGCCGCACCGGGGCGACGCAGAAGCCTGCTTTGCACGCGCACTCGCAATTGCCCGCAAGCAGAGCGCCAGGATGTGGGAACTGCGTGCCGCGGTCAGCCTCGCCCGGCTACGCGTTGAGCAGGGCAAGCACGCCGAGGCCCACGATCTTCTCGCATCGGTTTACGGCTGGTTCACCGAGGGCTTCGACACCGCCGATCTCACCGACGCCAAGGCGTTGCTCGACGAATTGGCATAAGCCGGCAATGCTTCAGCACTTGGTCTTTGATTCGAGGACCCGAGGTTAACAGGCCGTTTGACGCCAACACTTTGAAATGGAACCAACATTTGTTTCGAGGCTGAATCTCGGTCACTCAAACGATCTCTCAAACCTCCGACGCAACTGTAAAACCTCAAACCATTGACATATAACTTGAGCTGTTGACCGAATGTGCCGAGTCAACACCCGAAGAGAAAACGGAGCAAAAGGAGAGAGAAAACGGCCTGAGACGGGGCTACGGAGGTCAACGGACCAAGACCGAAAAGTCTTTTATTTCAAGGGGCTTTAACCGAAAGCCTGCTGCCGGAGAGACAGTTACTACCGTCGGCAGTTGGCGGACGCGGGGGATTCGAACTCTCGGTACCTGATGGGGCTCAAATTGGGGCTCGGATGGTCAGCAGGGCGGTGATGTCAATTGCCAGAATTTGACGACAACATAGTGATATTGCGTGTTTTTCACCGTGTTCCTCTCGCATATCGAGAGGGATTCGAAACGCATCGTGAGCCGCCCCCGGGCCGCATAGAGAGCGGGGTTCGGCGACGGTTCCTCTCCGGTGCCCAAACTTGCGCCTCGAAACTGCGGCCGCAGCCAAGAGTGGTGTGCTACTGTTCCGCTGAGCGATGGCTTGAGGGGGCAAAATGCTCGACGTCGCGCGCGCTGGCTCGCTGAGCACGGGCTTGGCCATCATGCCGAGGCGTTCGCAGAGAACGGCATCGACGGCGACATCCTGCGCGAGCGACCGTCTGGTCGGACCTGCTGATGATTGCGACCATTGGCTCTTTGCTACGCAAGCCACGCCAGCACGATTCCCGGCCGAATACGTAACGACCGCGGGCCGCGCAGCAGCGCGCCTCAAGCCAGCGGAGAGTCGGGAACGGCCGGCGTCGGGGCCGGTCTGCCGTCAGCCGAGGCTGCCGGCGGAGCGCCATACGGGTTCAGGCGAAACCCCGTCGATGATCGGAGCCGCGCGTGGCCATGCTGCGCTGACTGGACTGGCGTGATCCGATGATGTCTCAGCTTCGGGCGCCCGCTCGGCCACGGCGCGACGACAGCCGTCGAATCGGTGCAGGATGTCGCTCAGCGTTTCATGAATCGACGCAACGTCGTTGCGCACCGCATCGCTGACGAGGCCCGCGATCTCCGGCCGCAGCAGCTCGAGGGGCACCGTCTTCGATCGGGCTGTCAGGATCCCGTCCACCTGGCTCGCGAGCGGCACCTCCTCGGCATAGAAGAGATCCTCATGCAGCTTCTCGCCGGGACGCAGGCCAATCTGCTTGATCCCGATGTCGACCTCCGGCGCCAGACCCGCCAAGCTGGATCAGTTGGCGCGCCACCTCGAGGATCTTGATCGGCTCGCCCATGTCCAGGATGAAGATCTGGCCGCGGTCGATCCTGCCCATCAGCGC
>JBKPDM010000301.1:0-4438 GCA_046727895.1 Pseudomonadota bacterium
TCGGATTCATCGGCAGTGTGACTGGGGAATAACTCGATAATGAAATCATGCGGAAGGCAGAAAACTTTCGCCGACCGGCTGAACCGTCGGAGCTTCCAATGAAACACTCAGCGCTTGCTCTCGCTGTCTTATCGTTGGTGGCGCTGACTGGCTGTTCGGATCAAGGACGGCAAGCTGCGGCTGATGTCAGCGCCGGTAAAGCGCTGGCAGAGCGAGAATGCAAGGGGTGTCACGGCTTGGACGGCAGAGGAGCTGCTGCGGGCATCCCGCACCTCGCGGGGCAGCACGAGCGCTATCTGGTCGCCGCGCTAAACGAATACAGGGATAAAAAGCGCACCCATGCCGCACTAAGGGATATTGCAGCGCACATGAGTGAGGCGGAGGCGCGCAATGTTGCCGCCTACTACGCTAGCCTACCGCCAATCGCGACCGCCTCCGATGTTGAAGTTTTCTCTCCCTATGAAAACGGTCGGACGCGGTCGGCAGCGTGTACAACCTGTCATGGCGAGGATGGCAACAGCAGGACTCCCGGTATCCCCAATTTGGCCGGCCAGCAGCCGCTCTACTTCGTTATCGCCACTCAAGAGTATTTGACCGGAGTACGTGAAGCGGCCCCGATGCATGGACTGGTGCGCGACATGAGCAAATTGGATTTGGAAAGCGTGGCGCTGTTTTTCGCGTCGCAGACACCAGCCCAACGTCCCGCGCCGTCTTTCGGCAATCCGGCGGCTGGCGAACCGCTCAGCGCACCGTGCGGTGGTTGTCACGGTTCTCACGGCGTCAGCACCGACGCGGCGACTCCTAGTCTTGCAAGCCAGGATCCTCAGTACTTAGTGGAGTCGACCAAAGCCTACCGAAAGACTCGTCGGAACGCCGTTATGCAACGTGCCGTTGCCGGCCTCAGCGATAAGGATATTGAAAATATCGCCGCATTCTACGCGGTCCAGAAATCCAGGCCGGCTGAGCAAGGACAGACGCTCGTTGAGGAGTTGACGGAAAAGTGCAATCGTTGCCATCGCGCGGACGTAGCCAATCCCGCGCTGAACGTTCCGAACATTCGGGGTCAGGACAAAGACTATCTGATCATGGCACTCAGGGGATACCGCGATGATAGACGCGCAAGTTCTGTGATGCACAAGATGAGCCTGCCTTATGGTGATTCCGTCATAGAAAGTATCGCGTCCTTTTATGCCAGTCGGCCGGCGAGGTAGCGCTATGACTCGTTTGCTGAGACTGTAATGGGAACCGAGCACTGCGATTTTATTGCGTGCGATTTGCAAACCCGCTGGGAAGAGAAGTCGGAGGCAAAAGCGTTCTGGCAGAAAAGGCGATGTCAGGAGAGAGGCCCAATGGGCGGAGTCACCGAGACATGCACCGAACGAGTGACGTGGCAGCGAAGCGCGCAGATTCTCGTTCTTTCGGTACTCGTGTCGGCCACAGGCGCGATGGTCGTGGCCTATCATGCCCCCGGAGCGGCAGCTCAAACAGCGGCACCCAAGCCTGACGAACTCCGCGCCCTCTATGTCACGCCGCTCGAGATCGCGGAAGGCAAGCGCGTCGCAGAAGCTTCGTGTGCTGGGTGTCACGGAGTCGACGGCATCAGCACCATCCCGAGCGTGCCTCATCTCGCTGGCCAACGCCCGGCGTATCTTTTCCTCGAACTGAAAGCCTATCAATCCGGTGTTCGCGGCGAGCGAGCCATGCAGGGTGCGGTGAAAAAGTATCTGAACGACGACGCTCTGATCAATGTATCAGCCTATTACGCGAGTCTCGATCCCGCTCAACCTGGGTCGACGGCGCCACCGGCCGCCATCGACCCGGTGGAAATCGGCAAAGCCGCTGCAGCAAGCTGTGCCGGCTGCCACGGTGAGCATGGCGTCAGCAAGATCCCCGGGATGCCCAATCTGGTCGGACTCGATCCCAAGTACCTCGTCACCGCCATGAAGGAGTACCAGAGCGGTCAACGCAAAGACGACATGATGAAGTCGCTGCTCACGGCGGTCAGCGACGCGGATCTGAACAACTTGGCGCTCTACTATGCGCTACAAAAGGCAGAGCGGGCACAAACCCCCTCACTCGGCGACCCGACGAAGGGCAAGGCTGCTGCCACCACCTGCGTCGGTTGCCACGGACAGCAGGATTCCGGCGGTAGCGCGGTGAATCCCAGTTTGGCCGGACAAGACGCGGAATACCTCGCGGCCGCGACGCGGGCCTACCGGGAGGGATTGCGCAGCGACGAAACAATGAAAGCCCTGGTCGCAGGTCTCGGCGACGACATCATCAGGGACATTTCGGCCTTTTATGCGAACCAGCAGCCGCAGCAGCCGAACGTCCGCAAGCCCCTGACGACCGAGGAATGGGCGCAAAGATGCGATCGTTGCCACGGCGTGAACGGCAACAGCACCAATCCACGCTTTCCGGCGCTGGCGGCGCAGCATCCTGAGTACCTCGAAAAAGTGCTGAAAGCCTATCGGACCCGCGCGCGCAGGAGCCCGGAAATGGCCGCCATGTCGGACGGGCTCTCGGACGAGGATATCAAGAACCTCGCCGCTCACTACGCGCGCCAAAAGGCGCGGGCCGTTGTGTTCGTGCCTCTCCCGACCAGGTAAAAGGACGATGCTGAACCGTGCATGCCTGGAATCGCGCTCAAGTTCTGTGGCAGGATGTGGCTACCACACCCATCGTCTGGGTCTATCGCAGTTCCATGGCCGTAGCGACGGAAGAACGCGCGTGCAGTTCGTTGCGTTGCTATTCGGCAACTCAAACAGGAGCCGACAATGAAGGGGACTCTGTTAGCCGCGGGAATGATTACATCGATTGGGATAAGCAGCGCCCATGCGGCGGGGGATGTTGCGGCAGGTAAGGCCAAGGCTGCGGCGTGCGGTGGGTGCCACGGAGCAAGCGGCGAGGGCGTCGGACCAAATCCTCCCTTAGCAGGGATGAGTGAAAGTCAGTTCCTCCAAGCGATGGAGGATTACAAGTCAGGAAAACGCGCCAACGCCCTTATGAAGGCATTCGCCACACCGCTCAGCGCTGAGGATAACGCGAATCTGGCGGCATACTATGCGTCGCTGCCGAAAAAGTGAGGTGGGCCCCGTGTTAGCCGTGGCTGCCGGCGTCAGTACCGGGTCCGCGCCATTGCGGACGCGGTGCGATCGTCCTCGCGTGACGGGCGCCCGCTAGGCGGATGGAACCGACCATGAGCGACTTGCTGCTGCATCGGCAATTTCGGCACTTTTCAGAGCTGCCGTACAGCCAGCGCGTCTTGTACACCGGGGCATTGCTCGTACTCGGCGTGGGTTACCTGTTCGCCTTGATTTACCTATTCCACACTTACGCCGGAAAGGGCACGGGCAACCCGCTGATGCTGTCCTATCAGGACATCATCGTCGTGTATTCCGGCAGCGGCAAGGCCTCGCGCATTGAATCAGCTCTGCGCGGTTCGATGGCGACCATGCTGCCGCGCGACGAGCTCAACCAAATCGTCGAGTGGGTGCAGACCGGCTCCGATCGCTCGAAATACGAGCGGGACGTCAGGCCAATATTCGACAAGCGCTGCATGAGTTGTCACGACGGCAGCAATCCGCATCTGATAAATCTCGATGGGTTCGATAACGTGAAGAAGGTGACGGAGCTCGACACGGGCACCCCTCTGTTCACGCTGGTGCGCGTGTCCCACATCCACCTGTTCGGCATGACATTCATATTCTTTATCGTGGGGTCGGTATTCAGCCATGCCTATATGCGGCCGGTGTGGCTCAAGTGCGCCATCATCGGACTTCCCTTCCTCTCCATCATCCTCGATATCAGCTCCTGGTATTTCACCAAACTGTACCACCCGTTTGCGTTCGTCGTGATGATGGCCGGCGGAATAAACGGGGTGTGCTTCGCCTTCATGTGGGTTGTCAGCATGTACCAGATGTGGCTCTCCTCGCCGCCTCTGGCCGTCATCCAGCGAATGGGTGGCGATATTCCCACTGTCCACCTGCAGAGGGCGGATAAGCCCTTGTAGAGATCGCAAGAGTGGCTGCGTTGCTGCTTCGGATGATTGAAAACGCGCTGTTGAACTAGGGTTTGAGCTCAAGAGCACGCGGCGGAGCTCGACGCCGCGCACCCCCAGGCCGGGATGATCCCCTTCCGCTGTCAAGGCTGCCAACCCAGCGGGAAGTCTACTATCGTGTGCTTGAGCAGCAGACGATGACCTCCGGAGTTCCTCGAGTGATCGGCAGGTCACCCGGCGCACTTAGACCAAGTGAATCGGATGAGAATCTAACCGCCGAGCATGGAGGGACCGGTGAACACGATCCGCGATATCTGCACGTGCATGACGGGTGCGGTTGCTGTGCTGATAGTGACCGCCTGGACAATCGGAACTGGTTGGTCGGAACAGAAGGCGCAGACAACCTCCGGTGCCCATATCCAAATGGGCGAAGGTCAT
>JBKPDM010000302.1:0-14848 GCA_046727895.1 Pseudomonadota bacterium
CTCGAAGAGGTGACCACCGACCGGGATGGGTAAGCTGATTCGGGCCGGCGGAGCCATCCTCGCGGCTGGCCTGCTCGTGGTGTTCGCGTGGGGTGCTCGGGCGCAGACGGCAGCCTCGGACGTGGGTGTCGGCGGCTATCATGAGCTGGCCGTCGAAGCGATGCAGCGCGATCTGTTAGGGGATGCTCCGGCGGCGGCCCCTGACACAGGATTTCGGATCGCGATCGAGTCGGGACCGACCTCGGCGCTGACGGAGTTCACGCCGCGCTTTGGCGGTCTCGGTGCCGCGGCCACGGGCGACACGGACCCCCTGACGGAAAGCTCGTTGGGGGCGAGCGCGTCGGGCCTCGACCCGAACAAGCGCTTGCAGCTTGGTTACAACGACAGCGCCGAGATCGCCGGCCTGACGGTCGGCCTCTCGGCCAGCGCGGCCATGGTGCCGCCGCCCTCGGCGGCGCTCAGCGATGTCGGTTCCGGGCTGGTGGTCGGCGGCGGGCTGGCGGTCGCGGGCGTGCGCTTCGATGCCGCCTACGGCCACGATGCGGCGTCGCTGATCGGCCTCGACGGCACCCGGATGACGGCCGGGGTCGCCTATGGCCTGGGACCGGTCGACGCGCGCGTGAGTTACAGCCTGGTGGACAGCGAGACCGCGGCAGGAACCAGCTTGTTCACGCTGGGCAGTCAGCTTACGTTGGTGCCTGGGCTGGTCGTGCAGGGCGATCTCGCCTACGCCGAGGACGGTCGGCAGGGCGAGGCGAGGACGGCTGGGCGGGTGGGCCTCAAGCTCAACTTCTGATCCGCCCCAGGGAATGACGGCGACCGCGCGCCGCGGCTCCTCGAACGGTCCAGAGCCGACCGCGGGAGCGTAGCGAGCAGGAGCACGACCGATGTCACTGGTGAACGCCTCCAAGATCTTGCTGGGGTTGACGGCGTTGCTGGTCGCCGGCTGCTCGACGCCGCCCACCATCGAGGCCCCACCTGCGTCTCAACAGGCATATTCGAACACCCAGAAGGACAAGATTGCCAGGAAGTACGGCAATATTCAGGATAACAGTGATGGCATTACCCTGTTCAGCACCAAGCCCAAGACTGGCACCGACGGCTCTGGCGGTGGCGGCGGGCCGACCATTGGCGTCAACGTCTACCTGTGGCGGGCAACGCTGGAAACGATCGACTTCATGCCGCTCGCCCAGGCCGATCCGTTCGGCGGGGTGATCATCACCGACTGGTATTCGCCGCCCGAGACGCCGGCCGAACGCTTCAAGCTGAACGTCTATATCCTCGATCGGGTGCTGCGCGCCGACGGCGTCAAGGTCGCGGTGTTCCGCCAGACCAATAGCGATGGCGCCTGGGCGGACGCCACGGTCGATCCGAAGACGGCGCTCGGCATCGAGGACAGCATCCTGACCCGCGCCCGCGAGCTGCGCATGGCGGCGCTCGGCCCGGCGCCGAGCTGAGGTCCGCGCAGGCGACTGTCGCCCCAGGCGGGCCTCCACCAAGACACGGCGGCTTTCTACTAGAAAAACCCGCCCAGCTCTTCTAAACGAGCGCCTTTCGGGCAGCGGAGGTGATCGGCTCGATGGTGCGCTATCCGTTCAAGCAGATCGAGGCGAAATGGCAGCGGACATGGGACGAGCGCGCGACCTTCAGGGTGCCGCTCGAGCCGGGTCGGCCGAAATACTACGTGCTCGAGATGTTTCCCTATCCCTCGGGCCGGATCCATATGGGGCACGTCCGCAACTACACGCTCGGCGACGTGGTCGCCCGCCACCGGCGGGCGCGGGGCTACGACGTCCTCCACCCGATGGGCTGGGACGCCTTCGGCCTGCCGGCCGAGAACGCCGCCATGGCCAAGGGCGTGCATCCGGCTGCCTGGACCCACGCCAACATCGATGAGATGCGCGCGCAGCTCAAGTCGATGGGCCTGTCGCTGGACTGGTCGCGCGAGATCGCGACCTGCGACCCGGACTACTATCGCCACGAGCAGGCGATGTTCCTCGACTTCCTCGACGCGGGGCTGGTCGAGCGCAAGGAATCCTGGGTCAACTGGGATCCGCTCGATCAGACCGTGCTCGCCAACGAGCAGGTGATCGACGGCCGCGGCTGGCGCTCCGGCGCGGTCGTGGAACGGCGCAAGCTCGCCCAATGGTTCCTGAAGATCACCGAATACAGCCAGGATCTGCTCGACGCGCTCGATCACCTCGAGCGCTGGCCGGACAAGGTCCGCCTGATGCAGGAGAAGTGGATCGGCCGCTCCGAGGGGGCCCTGGTCCGCTTTTCGATCATCGGTAGTGAGCGGGCGCTCGAGGTGTTCACGACCCGCCCGGACACGCTGTTCGGCGCGAGCTTCATGGCACTCGCCCCGGACCATTCGTTGAGCCGCGAGCTGGCCGAGCGCGACCCCGGCGTTGCCGCCTTCATCGCCGAGTGCGCCAAGTTGGGCACCAGCGAGGAGGTTATCGAGCAGGCCGAGAAGCTCGGCTACGACACGGGGCTTCGCTGCCGCAATCCCCTCGTCGAGGGCCAGGAGCTGCCGGTCTACGTCGCCAATTTCGTGCTCATGGAGTATGGCACCGGGGCGATCTTCGGCTGCCCCGCCCACGATCAGCGCGACCTCGAGTTTGCCCGCAAGTACGGCCGGCCGGTCGTCCCGGTGGTCCTGCCGCCGGGCGAGGCCGCGGCGCGCTTTGCGATCGCCGACGAGGCGTATCTGGGCGACGGCACGCTGATCAACTCCGGATTCCTCGACGGGCTCGACGTCGCCGCCGCCAAGCGAGCGGTGATCCGCCGCCTCGAGGAGCTCGGCGTGGGCCGCGGCGAGACCACCTACCGGCTGCGCGACTGGGGCGTCTCGCGCCAGCGCTACTGGGGCTGCCCGATCCCGGTGATCCATTGTGGCGCTTGCGGTATCGTGCCGGTGCCGCGCGATCAGCTGCCGGTGACGCTGCCCGAGGACATCGAGATCGGCCAGCGCGGCAATCCGCTCGACCACCACCCGAGCTGGAAGCACGTGCCTTGTCCGAGCTGCGGCCTGCCGGCCGAGCGCGAGACCGACACCTTCGATACCTTCGTCGAGAGCTCCTGGTATTTTCTCCGCTTCTGCTCGCCGCACGCCCAGGCGCCCTTCGAGGGCGCGGCGGTCGAGACCTGGATGCCGGTTGATCAGTACATCGGCGGGGTCGAGCATGCCGTTTTGCATCTGCTCTATTCGCGCTTCTTCATGCGCGCGCTGAGGCGCTGCGGCTATCTGGACTTCGATGAGCCATTCGCCGGCCTGTTCACCCAGGGCATGGTCTGCCACAAGACCTTCCGCGACCAGGCCGGCAACTGGCTGCAGCCGGACCAGGTGGCGGAGGACGGGCAGGGCGTCTGGCGGGCGCTCGACGATGGCCGGCCGGTGATCGTCGGCCGCTCGGAGAAGATGAGCAAATCCCGGCGCAATACCATCGATCCGACCGCGACGATCGAGGCTTACGGCGCCGACACGGCGCGGCTGTTCATGCTGTCGGACAGCCCGCCCGAGCGCGACCTCGAATGGACCGAGGCCGGCATCGACGGCGCCTGGCGCTACCTCAACCGGCTGTGGCGGATGTTCGATGAGCAGCGGCAGACCCTTGCGCCGAGCGGCGCGCCGTTGCCGGCGCGGCTCTCCGCCGCCGCCATCGAGCTCAAGCGGGCGATTCACAGGACCATCCACTCGGTCACCGAGGAGCTCGATCGCTTCCACTTCAACAAGGCCGTCGCCTTGATTCGCGAGCTTTCGAACCGGATCGAGACCTTCGCGGTCGACGATCCGGCGGCGCCGGCGCTGCGCCGCGAAGGGCTTGAGACGCTCGTCCTGCTGCTCGCGCCCATGGTGCCGCATCTGGCCGAGGAACTCTGGCAGCGCCTGGGTCACGCCGAGCTGGTGGCCGACACCGCCTGGCCGAGCGCCGATCCGGCCTGGCTGCTCGAGGACCAGGTGACCATCGCGGTCCAGGTCAACGGCAAGCTGAGGGCGACGATCACCCTGCCGAGCGGGAGCGACCGCAAGACTGCCGAGCGGGCGGCCCTGGCTGAGCCCAACGTGGTCCGCGGCATCGGCGACCGGCCACTCAAGCGGGTGATCGTGGTCCCCGACAAGATCGTCAACCTGGTGGTCTAAGCCCGTGGCGGTGCCGGCACGGCGCATGGTGCTCCTGGGCTTCGGCGCAATGCTCGCTGGCTGCGGCTTTCACCCTCTGCTGAAGCAGGTCGACGACACCGGGGTGCGCAGCGAGCTGGAGGCGATCCAGGTCACAGGCCTGAACGATCGGGTCGGCTATCTGGTCGAAAGCAGTCTCCTGAACAAGCTCAACCCCGCCGGCCTGTCGGCGCCGTCGCGCTACGTGCTCGAGATTCGCCTCACCCAGTCGATCAACGCTTTGGGCATTCAGCTCGACAACACGATCACGCGTTTTGACCTCAGCCTGGACGCGAAGTTTGACTTGCGCGATCAGAGCAATCAGGAGGTTCTTTATCACGGCACCGTCCGCCGGATCGCGAGCTACAATGCCAGCACGGCCCCCTACAGCGAGCTGACCGCGCAGCAGGATGCCCAGCAGCGCGCCGCCGATGAACTCGGCAACGACATTCGCGCTCAGCTCGCGATCTACTTCTCTCGCCAGGCGAAGCCAACGTGAAGCTCGGCGGGCATCAGGTCGAACGCTTCCTGCGCCAGCCGGATCCGGCCATCTCCACGGTGTTGGTCTATGGTCCCGACCAGGGACTGGTGCGCGAGCGCGCCGAGCAGCTGGTGCGCACGGTCCTCGACGACCCGAAGGATCCGTTCCGCCTGAGCGAGCTGAACGCCGATGCCGTCCGGAGCGAACCCGGGCGGCTCGCCGACGAGGCGCGGGCACTTTGTCTGGTCGGCGGGCGGCGCGTCGTCCGGCTGCAGCAGGCGAGCGATCAGGTCACCGCGGCCTGCCGGGCGCTGCTCGCCCTCGGGGCGATCGAGGCCCTCATCGTGATCGATGCGGGCGAGCTTGGCCCGGGCTCGTCGCTCCGTCGCCTGATCGAGGCGGCACCCAACGCGGCGGCGCTGCCCTGCTATCGGGACGAGGGCCGCAGCCTCGGCGATCTGATCGAGCGCCTTCTGGCCGAGCACGGTCTGCAGGTCGAGCCCGACGCGCGCGCCTATCTCATGGAGCATCTGGGCGCCGACCGGGGGGTCACTCGAAGCGAGCTCGCCAAGCTGGCCCTCTACCTGGAGCCGGCGGAGGCGTCGGCGTCGCCGGGGCCGGGCCGGGTCAGGCTCGACGACGTCGCGGCGGTGATCGGCGACAGCGCGGCTCTCGAGATCGACGATCTGGTCCACGCGGCGACCCTCGGCGAGCCGGCCGAGGTCGAACGCTGCCTCAATCGGCTGCTTGGCGAAGGCGAGGCTCCGGTCCGCCTGCTGCGCGCGCTCGCCAATCATGTCGCTCGCTTGCACCAGCTCGCCCTTCTGGTCGACCGGGGCGAGCCGCCCGAGCGGGTCATCGAGGGGTTGCGGCCGCCGATCCATTTCCGCCGCAAGCCCGCCGTCAAGGCGGCGCTGCGGCTCTGGCCGGCAAGCCGGGCTGCGGCGGCGCTCGGCGTGCTGCTCCAGGCCGAGCTCGGTTGCAAGACGACCGGCCGGCCGGCCGAGGTGCTGTGCCGCGCCGCGGTGCTCGCAATCTGTCTCGAGGCCAGGCGGGCCGCCTGAGGGCACCACTGCCGCCGCAGCCCGGGTCGCGCGCGCTGCACCGGCCTCAGCGGGAGAGAGGGGAGCCCCGGCGTCGGATCCGGCCGAGTTCGAGGAGTTCGTTGCCGCGATCTCCGCAGAGTTCGCGCCGACCGGCGCGCTCCAGGAGCAGCTCGCCGCCCGTGTTGCCATGGCGGCCTGGCGTATGCGACGGGTCGATCGCATCGAGGCCGAGATCCTGGACCAGCGCGACTTTGGTCGCGCCGGCAGCGCCGGCAGCCTCGCTCTCGCGCTGATCCGGGATGGCAACGGTGCCCGAGTGTTCGAGACGACTTTGCGCTACCGAGGCTCGGTGCTGGCCGAGCTCTGGCGAGCGCTCCGGGCCGTGCGGCGCGGGCATTGCGGCGTTGGCGGGCGGAGCCGGATGCTCCCGCCCTGTCGCAACCGAACGAACCCGGGGCGGCGGTCAGGCCACGGAAACCTCGGCGCCGACGAAGTCAAACCGCCTCGGGGCGCCCCGAACCGCAAGGTGAGGCGCGTGCGATCGCGCACTTGCCAGCGGCGCGATCTCGCCTTTACCCTTGGCATCCGGCAGCCTTGCGGGCCAGGATCGGCGCCCGACGGGTGCGCGCATCGTATCGGGGGAGGCGGAGCTTGCTTCGTTACGTCGTCCATCGGCTGCTGATCATGGTGCCGACGCTGCTCGCGATCAGCTTCATCACTTTCGTGATCATCCAGCTGCCGCCCGGCGACTATCTGTCGAGCTACATCGCCGAGCTGCAGGCCCAGGGCGAGCGCATCCAGGGCGACAAGATCGAGTATCTGCGCCAGATCTACGGCCTCGATAAGCCCTGGTGGCAGCAGTATCTGGTCTGGCTGGGCGGCCTGTTCCGTGGCGACTTCGGCTATTCCTTCGAGTACGACCTCCCGGTCAGCGCCGTGGTCGGCGACCGGCTGTTGCTCTCATTCATCGTATCGTTCACGACCATCCTGTTCACCTGGGTGGTGTCGTTTCCGATCGGCGTCTATTCCGCGACCCACAAGTACAGCGTGAGTGACCACGTCCTGACCTTGATCGGCTTCCTCGGCCTGGCGACGCCCAACTTCCTGCTCGCCCTGGTCCTCCTCTACTTCGCCAACGTCGTCTTCGGCATCTCGATCGGCGGCCTGATGGATCCCGACTACCTCGACCAGCCGATGAGCTGGGGCAAGTTCTTCTCGGTGCTGGGGCATCTGTGGGTCCCGGTGATCGTGATCGGGACCTCGGGCACCGCCGGCATGATCCGCCGCCTGCGCGCCAATCTGCTGGACGAGCTGCAGAAGCCTTACGTCGTCACCGCCAAGGCCAAGGGGCTGCACCCTTTCAAGGCGCTCTGCAAGTACCCCTTGCGGATGGCGATCAACCCGTTCATCGCCGACATCGGCACGCTGCTGCCTTCGATCATCTCGGGCGCCGCGGTGGTCTCCATCGTGCTCTCGCTGCCGACCGAAGGGCCGATGCTCCTGCGCGCGCTGCAGACCCAGGACATGTACCTCGCCGGCTCCTTCCTGATGCTGCTGGCGTGCTTGACCGTGGTCGGCATCCTGGTGTCGGACCTGGCGCTGGCGGCGCTCGATCCGCGCATCCGCTTCGGCGGCGGCCAGACCCGATGAGCCTGCACTACGTCAACCCCGAGCCGTTCGATCCGGCCGAAGCCGACCAGCTGACGCCCGAGCAGGAGCGCTTCTACACCGCCTCCCAATGGCAACTGATGTGGTGGAAGTTCCGCCGCCACCGCCTCGCCGTGGTCGCCGCCTGGTTTCTTCTGTTTAACTACGGGTCGATCCTGATCTCGGAATGGATCGCGCCTTACAATCTGCAGACCCGCCACGCCGACTTCATTCACTTCCCGCCCCAGTCGGTCCATCTGTTCCACGACGGCGCCTTGGTCGGCCCGTTCGTCTACGGCTTCAGCTTCAAGCTCAACATGGAGAATCTCAAGCGCGAGTACAGCCCCGATCTCTCCAAGATCCACAAGCTTCGCTTCTTCTGCTCGGGCGACGAGTACAGGTTCTGGGGCTTCATCCCCGCCCGCTTCCACTTCGTCTGCCCGGCCGAGGACGGCACGCTGTTCCTCCTCGGCACCGATCGTCTCGGGCGCGACCTGTTCTCGCGGATCACCTACGGCGCCCGCATCTCGCTGACCGTGGGTCTGGTCGGGATCACCATCAGCTTCACTTTGGGCATCATCCTGGGCGGCCTGTCCGGGTATTACGGCGGCTGGGTTGACGCCCTGGTCCAGCGGATCATCGAGGTGATCCGCTGCTTCCCCGAGCTGCCGCTCTGGATGGCGCTCTCGGCCGCGCTGCCGATCACCTGGGACCCGCTCTGGGTGTACTTCGGCATCACGCTGATCCTGGGGCTCATCGACTGGACCGGCCTCGCGCGGGCGGTCCGCTCCAAGATCCTGGCGCTGCGCGAGGAGGACTTCGCGATCGCGGCACTGCTCATGGGGGCCCGCCCGCAGCGGATCATCCTCCGCCACCTGGTACCCTCCTTCATGAGCCACCTGATCGCCTCGGCGACCCTCTCGATCCCCTCGATGATCCTCGGCGAGACCGCGCTCTCGTTCTTGGGCCTGGGCCTCCGCCCGCCGATCACCAGCTGGGGCGTGCTCCTGACCGAGGCCCAGAACATCAACGTGGTCGCCCTCTACCCCTGGCTGATGCTGCCGGTGGTGCCGGTGATCCTGATGGTGCTCGCCTTCAATTTCTTCGGCGACGGCCTGCGCGATGCCGCCGATCCCTACACCTGAGACCGCGGCGCGGCCCGGCCGGGCCTGAGACGGTCCGCGTGGGGAGCGATGGGAGGCAATGGCGCCGATCGATACTGGCCGCGGCATGGCGCCGCTCCTGACGACGAGCGGCCTCACGAAATCCTTCCGCAGCCTGGTCGCTCTCAAGAACCACGAGATCAGCATCCGCACGGGCGAGATCGTCGGCGTCATTGGCCCGAACGGCTCGGGCAAGAGCACGTTCTTCAATGTCGTGAGCGGCTTTCTGCGCGCCGACCGGGGCGCCATCCGGTTCGACGGCAGGCCGATCGAGCGGCTCGCCGCCGCCCACATCGTCCGGCTCGGCATAGCGCGGACGTTTCAGGGGACGCGGCTCTTCCAGCGCCTGAGCGTGGCGGAGAACGTGCGCGCCGCCGCGCAGCTGCGCCATCATTCCTCGATGCTCGACGCCGTCCTCGGCACGCCGCATCTTCGCCGTATGGAGAAGGAGGTCGAGGCGATCACGGCCGAGCTCCTCGACCTGATCGGCCTCGCCGGTCGCGCCGATCACCGGGCGAGCGATCTGCCCTATGGCGACCAGCGCCGGCTCGAGCTTGCGCGCGCGCTCGCGACCCGCCCGCGGCTTCTGATGCTCGACGAGCCGGCGGCCGGCATGGACGCCGCGGCAACGCGGGCGCTTCTCGCCCTGATCGATGAGGTTCGCCATCGCTATCGCCTCGCCGTGATCGTCGTCGAGCATGACATGGAGCTGATCATGAACCTCTGCGAGCGCATCCAGGTGCTCGCGCACGGTGAGCGGATCTTCGAGGGCACCCCTGCCGAGGTGCAGAGCAGTCCGCGCGTTCGGGAGGTCTATCTTGGTCAGGCCTGAGGGCCTGGCGGAGGCGCCGCGGAGCGAGACGGCCAGCCGGCCGCTGCTTGCGATCGACGCCCTCGAGGTCAACTACGACGCGGTCGCCGCGGTCAAAGGCATCGACCTTGTCGTCGGCGAGGGCGAGGTCGTCGCTTTGCTCGGCGCCAATGGTGCGGGCAAGAGCACGACGCTGCGCACCATATCGGGGTTGATTCGACCGCGCAGCGGGACGATCCGCTTCGCCGGCGCGCGCATCGACCGGCTGCCGCCGGCACGGATCGTCAGGCTCGGGATTGCCCATTGCCCGGAGGGCCGGCGGGTTTTCGGCGGGTTGACCGTCGCGGAGAATCTGAGGCTCGGCGCCGCCGCCCGCGCCGATCGCGCCTCGCTTCCGGCCGATCGGGAGCGCATCTACCATCTCTTCCCGATCCTGCGTGAGCGGATGCACCAGCCGGCAGGAACGCTCTCCGGCGGCGAGCAGCAGATGCTGGCGCTGGCGCGCGCCATGATGGCGCGGCCGCTGCTGCTGCTTCTCGACGAGCCCTCGCTTGGCATTGCCCCGATCGTCGTCCAGGCGATCTTCCGCACGCTCGCCGGGCTGAAGGAAGCCGGCGTCGCCATGCTCGTGGTCGAGCAGAACATGGCGCTTGCCCTCGATCTGGCGGACCGGGCCTATGTGCTGACGACCGGCGCGGTCAGCATTTCCGGCCGGGCGGCAGAGTTGAAAGCGAACTACGAGGCGGTCGCCGCGGCCTACCTCGGAGCGCGGCAGTGAGCCTCGATCTCTACATCGCCCAGCAGATCATCAACGCCGTCGCGCTCGGCAGCCTCTACGCGCTGGTCGCGATCGGCCTCTCGATGGTCTTCGGCATCCTGCGGATGACCAATTTCGCGCACGGCGACATGATGATGGTCGGCGCCTTCGCGACGCTGGTCATCGGCGCGGCCGGCGCGCCGTTCTGGATCGCCGCGCTCGGCGGCGTGGCGGCCGGCGCGCTCGCCGGCGTCGTCGTCGAGCGGACCGCCTACCGGCCGGTCAGGGGCGCGCCCGACGTCACGCTGCTTCTGACCAGCCTGGCCGTCACCTACATCCTGGAGAACCTCGGAATCCTGCTGTTCACGAGCTCGCCCCGGAATTTCCCCCTTCCGGACTGGATGAACAGCGCGATCCAGTATTATGATGGCCAGATCACCTTCACAGAGATCAACGTGGTCACCGTCGTGCTCACCGGCGTCGCGCTCGCGTTTCTCGGCTGGTTCGTGACCCGGACCAATGCCGGGCTCGGCATGCGGGCGGCGGCGGAAGACCTGGGCGCCGCGCAGCTCGTCGGCCTCGACGTCAACCGGCTGATCGTGGTCGCCTTCGCGATCGCCTCCGGCTTTGCCGGGCTCGCCGGCGTGCTCTGGGCGGCGCAGGCGGGGATCGTCGAGCCCCATATGGGTTTCGCGCCGCTCCTCAAGGCCTTCGTCGCGGCGATCATTGGCGGCTTCGGCTCGATCGCCGGGGCCGTTCTCGGCGGCTTCGTGCTCGGCGGGCTCGAGGTCTTCATCGTGGCCTTTCTGCCCTCCTTCGTCTCGCCCTACCGTGATGCCATCGTCTTCACGCTCCTGATCGCCTTCCTGCTGTTCCGGCCGAACGGCCTCCTCAACCGCACGCAGGAGGTGAAGCTTTGACGCGCGCGGCGGCCGCCGCCTGGGCGCTCTGCGGGCTCGCGCTGATCGCGGCCGCGACCTGGGCGGCGCCCTATGTCCTCAACGACTACTATGTGCGCGTCATCATCGTGATGTGCATCAACGCGATCCTCGTTGCGTCGCTCAGCATCGCCAACGGCTTCACCGGCGTCTTCTCGCTTGGCCACGTCGGCTTCGTCGCCGTCGGCGCCTATGCCTCGGGCATCCTGTCGCTGCCGGCAGCGGCGAAGCATGCCTACCTGCCGGACCTGCCGCACTGGCTGGCGTCGATTACGCTCTCTTTCCTGCCGGCGACGGTGGTGGCCGGTCTGATCTGCGTCGTTCTCGCCTTTCTCGTCGGCGCGCCGCTGATGCGTCTTTCCGGCTACTTCGTCGCGGTCGCCACGCTCGGCTTCCTGATCATCGTCAACGTGGTCCTGATCAACGCCGTGGCCTTCACCCGCGGCGCGCGCACCTTCACCGGCGTGCCGCTGGAGACGACCCTCACCTGGGCGGTCGGCTGGCTCACCCTCACCCTCGTCGTCCTCGCCCGCGTCGTCTATTCGCCGGCCGGCAGGCGCTACCGCTCGGTCCGCGAGGATACGGTCGCCGCGCAGGCGGTCGGGATTTCGGTGCTGAGGACGCGGCTCTCGGGTTTCATGCTCGGCGCGTTCTTCGCCGGGGTCGGCGGTTCACTCTACGGTCACTATCTCGGCTCGTTCTCGCCGGCGAGCTTCTATCTGGCCTATACCTTCACCTTGATCAGCATGCTCGTCATTGGTGGCATGCAGAGCTTGACGGGAGCCGTGGTCGGGGTCGTCGTCGTCACCCTGCTGAGCGAGGTCCTGCGCAACCTCGAGCGCGGCATCCAGCTCGGCTCGCTTGCCGTGCCGCCGCTCTACGGGGCGGCCCAGATCATCCTCGGTCTGATCTTCATCCTGGTTATGATCTTTCGTCCGAGCGGCATCATGGGAGATCGCGAACTGGCGCTCGGACCTTCTGGCGGTGCCTTCAAAAGGGAGAGGAGAGTGCAATGAAGTTCCCAAAATGGGGTCAAGCGGGACTGGTCCTCGCGGCCGGTCTCTTTGCCGCGACCGGCGCTTTTGCGCAGGACGCCATCAAGATCGGCGCGCCGTTCAACGTCACCGGCGCGCTGTCGTCGCTCGATGCGCCGGCCCTGAACGGCGCCAAGCTGAAGGCGAAGGAGATCAACGACGCGGGCGGCGTCGACGGCAAGAAACTCGAGCTGGTCGTCTACGACACCAAGACCGACCCGACGGTGATCGCCGCCACGGCGAGCCAGTTGATCAACCAGGACCACGTGCCGGTCGCGATGGGCTTCACCGATTCCGACTCGGTGCTGGCGGCGGGGCCGATCTTCCAACAGGCGGGCATTCCGTTCGTGACGCCCGGCGCCACCTCGCCGAAGCTGCCTGAGCAGATCGGCGACATGATTTTCCTCGCCTGCTTCGGTGACAATGTGCAGGCGGCGGCCGGCGCCGATTTCGTGAAGAGCAAGCTCAAAGACAGCAAGGTGTTCCTGCTGCGCGACAACTCGACCGAATATACGACGCTGCTCGCGAAGTATTTCGACGAGGCCTTCACCCATGAGGGTGGCAAGATCATCGGCCGCGACGACTACAAGAGTGGCGACACCTCCTTCACGGCGCAGATCACCAAGCTGAAGGCGATGGCCACCAAGCCGGACGTGGTCTACGTCTCGGCCATGCCGGACGACATCGGGCTGGTGGTGAAGCAGATGCGCCAGGCCGGCGTCATGGAGCCGATCGTCGGCGGCGACGGCTACGATACGCCGCTCCTCATCAGTGTCGGCGGCGACGCGTCGAACAATGTCTACTATTCGACCCATGCCTATATGGCCCCGGACTCGACGCCGGCGATCCAGAAGTTCTATGCCGACTACAAGGCCGCCTACGGCTCCGAGCCGGAGAACGCCTTCGCGGCACTCGGCTACGACACGGTCGGCCTGATCGCCGATGCGATCAAGCGCGCTGGATCGGAAGACCCGAAGGCCATTCGTGACGCCATCGCCGCGACCAGCGGCTATGCCGGCGTCACTGGCACGATTTCCTACCCGAAGGGTGTACGCGTGCCGTCAAAGACTGTGGCCATGATCGGCGTGAAGGACGAGAAGCTGTTTCTCGCCGAAGGCGTCAATCCGACCTACATCCCGGCGCCTTGAGAAGGCCGGCGCAGTAGGAAACGGGAGCGGGGGCCCCGGCCCCCGCGCGCCACATCCGGGCGAACTGCGGGGTCGACGCGCTTGGCGTCGGCCCCGCCCGCGCGGCCGAGCTTTGGGGAGGTGACACGTGATCGATCGAGACGAGCAGGCAACCAAGCTCAGGGCGAAGCTCGAAGAGCACGGGACAGAATATCTGCGCTTCGAACTGCCGGATATGCACGGCGTCTCGCGCTCGAAGACCGTGCCGCTCGACAAGGTGGACGCCTATGCGCGCCGGGGCCTGAACTTCTATGGCGGCATCCAGGGCCTCGACACGGCCTCGAACGTCGTCCCCGCGAGCGGGCTTCATGCGCAGCGCAACTATGCCGATCAGGCGCTCTTTCCGGACCCGGATTCCTTTCGCGCCATCCCCTGGCTGGAGAAGACCGCGAGCGTCGTTTGCCTCGGCTACGAATACGACGGAACGCCGCAACGATCAGCGCCGCGCTGGGTCTTCTCCGAGCTGGTCAGGCAGGCCAACGAGCTCGGCTATGACGTCGTGCTCGGGCACGAATACGAATACTACCTGCTGTCGGCGGAAACCAAGAAACGGCTCTACGAGGGCATCCATATCTTCCATACGGTACGGAACCAGTATGTTCCGTTTCTCGATCAGCTCGTGCCGACGCTGCGCGCCTACGGCATCGATGTCGTCACCCACAACTGCGAATATGCCGGCTCGCAATACGAGACGGTCTATGGGCCGGGCGTCAATCTCGCCGGCGCCGACAAGGCGTTTGCATTCAAGAACGGCATGAAGGAGCTCGCGCACCGCAACGGCTACATCGCGAGCTTCATGACCAAGCCCTTCGCTGGCCTCTCGGGCAGCGGCTGCCACCTGCACATCAGCCTCGCCGACCGCAAGACCGGTGCGAACGCCTTCCACGACGCGGCCGCAGAAGGGTCGCTTTCAGCACCAGGGGCGTCCTTCGCCGAGGGCATGCTCGCGCACGCCGAGGCCATGATGCCGCTCATCAACCCGACGCCGAACTGCTATCATCGCTTGAAGCCCTATACGTTCGCGCCGTCGAACGTGAGCTGGGGCGTGCAGGACCGCTCGGCGCTGGTCCGGGTGAAAGCGACGGCAGATGCCAATACGCACCTTGAGATGCGCGCCGGCTCCGCCGCCAGCAATCCCTATCTGCTGGCGTCGGCGGCGCTTGCCGCCGGGCTCCTCGGCATCAGGGCGAACGCCAAGCTCAGGGTGCAGGCGCGCGAGACGACGAGCGAGGACAATCCGGCTCTGCCCAAGTTTCCGCAGACGCTCGACGCCGCGCTCGCCGCGCTCGAGGCAGACAGGGAGATGCGGGAAATCCTCGGCGAAGCCTTCGTGCAGGTATTCCTCGCGGTCAAGCGCTTCGAGCTGGCTCGCTTCCACTCTCATGTGAGCGATTGGGAAGTGAACGAATACCTTGAGCTCTATTAAAAGCTCCGGAGAAACGTCTACTGTGCGTACTTCGAGGCCAAAAGCAAGTCGAAGACTTGGCCGTCAAAGGGACCGCAGAATACCGGTTAGAGCCTGGACCGAAAAGAGCGATTAATTGATCGATTCCGGCAGTGGTGCCTTTCTAAAGATTGGCATCTCCTCGCATCGCGCTGCGAATCTCGCCAGATTCCGGACC